>JBGUGM010000148.1:0-20257 GCA_045111535.1 Bacteroidaceae bacterium | reverse complement strand
CTGTTTGGAGAATGAGAAAGAATACGATAGATATCATCACGCTGGGTTGCTCGAAGAATCTGGTGGATTCGGAAAGGCTGATTCGTCAGTTGGAGTTGAACGGTTATCATGTGACGCATGACAGCCAGAACCCGCAGGGTGAGATTGTGGTGGTGAACACGTGCGGATTTATTGCCGATGCACAGGAGGAGAGCGTGAACATGATTCTCGAGCTGTGTCAGGCAAAGGAGGAGGGGCGCGTGAAGCAGGTGTATGTGATGGGGTGTCTGTCCCAACGCTTCATGAAGGAGCTGGGGCATGAGATTCCGCAGGTGGACAAGTTCTACGGCAAATTCAACTGGACGGAATTGCTCAACGACTTGGGCAAGACGTATCAGCAGGAACGCCAATATGAGCGCCGCCTGACCACCCCTAAGCACTATGCCTACCTGAAGATTTCGGAGGGGTGTGACCGCCATTGTGCCTATTGCGCCATCCCCATCATCACGGGGCGTCATCAGAGCCGACCGATGGAGGACATCGTGGCAGAAGTGGAGCATCTGGTGAGCGAGGGCGTGAAGGAGTTCCAAGTGATTGCCCAGGAGCTTACTTACTATGGATTAGACCTTTATGGCGAACAAAAAATAGCGGAGCTGGTGGAGCGGATAAGTGAGGTGAAAGGCGTGAAGTGGATTCGTCTGCACTATGCCTACCCGATGAATTTCCCATGGGAACTGCTCCGTGTGATTCGTGAATGGAAGAACGTGTGCAAGTATCTCGACATCGCCTTGCAGCACGTCAGCACGAAGGTGCTCACTAACATGCAGCGCCACGTAAACAAGGAGGAAACCTATGCCCTGATTGAGCGCATCAGAAAGGAAGTGCCGGGCATCGCACTCCGCACCACATTGATGGTCGGTTTCCCGGGTGAAGGAGAGGCTGAGTTTGAGGAGCTGAAGGAATTTGTGCGTTGGGCACGATTCGACAGGATGGGCGCCTTTGCCTATTCGGAAGAAGAGGGCACACCTGCCCAAAAGCAGTTCAAGGATGAGGTGCCCGACGAAGTGAAGCAACGCCGGTTGAGCGAGCTGATGGACTTGCAGCAAGGCATTTCCGCAGAGGTGCAGGCTGAGAAAGTGGGACAGACGCTCAAGGTGATTATTGACAGGAAAGAAGGCGAGTATTATGTGGGAAGAACCGAGTTTGACTCGCCCGAAGTGGACCCCGAAGTGCTCATACCTGTGGCAGACGGGGTGTTGAGGAAAGGATGTTTCTACAATGTGCAAATCGTTGATTCCGACGATTTTGACTTATATGGTAAAGTGAAGATATGACGAACAAAGAGTTTTTGGAAAAAATCTCGCAGAAGACCCATCTCGAGATGGACGATGTGAAGGAACTTTCTTCTTCGCTGGTTGGTGCTGTGCTGGAGGGCATTGCCGATGGCAACAGCGTGACCATTCAGGGTTTCGGCTCGTTCGAGCCTCGTGAGAAAGCCAGTCGCAGAATCTACAACCCCACCACTAAGACTTATATTGTGGTGCCGTCGAAGACTACGCTCAGTTACAAGATGAGTGTGGCGCTGAAGACTCAAATCAACAAAGAATAGCCTATGAACGAGAAACTTTCATTCCAAAGCATTTCCGATGCACTGGCACGGAAGTCGGGCGTTTCGAAGAAAGTGGCTGACACGTTCTCCAAGGCGTTCTTCGATACCATTGTTGAGGCATTGATGGCAGGAGAAACCATCAAAATCAAGGGTTTGGGTACGTTCAAACTCGTGGAGGTCGGTGACCGAGAAAGTGTGAATGTGTCCACAGGCAAACGTTTCGTCATCCCTGGTTATAAGAAAGTTGCTTTCACTGCAGAAGACCGTGTGGTGGAGGTGCTGAATGAGCACACAGAAACAGAAAGTGAGATGATGAGTCACACGGAAGAAATTCACGCAGAAAAGGTGGATGTTGTAGAAACTCCTGAGGACATACCTGCCACTTCTGTGATTTCCGAGGTTTCTGAGAAAGAAGAACAAGACATCGATACGTTGATTCAAGTGCCAGAGCCTGAGCAAGTGGAGACTCCACAAGACGCTTTTGCTGGCATTGACATGCTGATTTCCACTCCTGAAAGCGTGGAAGATATTCGCCAGCAATACGAAGAGGCAAAGGCGAAGATGGAAACTGCGGTGGAGGAAGCACGTAAGGCAAATGCCGAGAAGATAAGGCTGGAGAAACTGCTGGAAAGATTGGAGAAAAATGAGGTGCCAGAGGAAAAGGGTGCTGTGATTGTTCCGATTGCTCAGGAGACTCCAGAAACTCCGGAATTTTCGGAAGTACCAGTGCCCGCAGGACCATCCGAAGAGGAGAAGCGCCAGGAAGCCTTCAAGCGTGTGATGACGGAACAGCCACATACGGAAGCGCCTGAGCCTCAGAAGAAGAAGGAGGGAAACAAGAAGTTCTGGTATATAACCCTCATCGTTTTGCTTGTGGCAGTGTTGGGTATCTTTGTATATCTGATTTATCGTAACATTGAGGCTGTGGAGCATGTGCAGACAGTGGAACAGGTGAAACCTACCAAGACGACTCAATCTGCTCAAGCAACCAAGCCATCAAAGCCTGAGAAGCCATCTGCTCCAAAGGTGGACAAGGACTCGTTGGCAAAGGCACAGAAGGCTGATAGCATCAAGGTGGCTGCCAATGCACAAAAGGCCACTCAAACTCAACAAAAAGAGACTCCTAAGCAAGATGCTCAGAAGAAGCCTGATGCTTCCAAAGACAAGTCTCAGAAGCCAGAAACTCAGAAGCCTGCAAAGGAGGAGCGTCCAAAGACGCATAGGATGCAACGTGGTGAGTCCCTTACCCGTATCTCTCAGAAGTATTACGGCACGAAGGATTCTGTTCGTGCCATCCTCCGTGTCAACACCTTTGCCAACCCTGACAACATCCCTGTTGGGGCAGTAGTGAAGTTGCCATAAGATGCTCCTCGTCATCCAATTTATAAGCCAACTGTAGCATTCGTGTTGCGGTTGGCTTTTTATGATACTTATACACTTGTACCTTTATCGGTTAACTATTCTTAAATGCAAGGTTTTTTAATACTTGATAGGGTGAAGAAGTGGGTAAAATGGTGTAACTTTGCATAAGAAAAAGTAAACAAAACATAGTAGATATGGCAGAATCTATTGACATTAGAGAATTAAACGAGAAGATTGAACGCCACTCGGCGTTTGTAACCAACCTGATGACTGGCATGGATCAAGCCATCATCGGACAGAAACATTTGGTGGAGTCCCTTTTGTTGGGACTTCTTTCTGATGGACACGTACTCCTTGAAGGTGTGCCTGGATTGGCAAAGACCAAGGCGATCAAGACACTGGCATCGCTGATTGATGCTCAGTTCAGCCGTATTCAGTTCACCCCAGACCTTTTGCCTGCCGATGTGATCGGTACCATGATTTATTCGCAGAAGGATGGAGAGTTCAAGGCTAAGAAGGGTCCTATCTTCGCCAACTTCATTTTGGCAGATGAAATCAACCGTGCTCCAGCCAAGGTGCAGAGTGCATTGCTCGAAGCCATGCAGGAGCGTCAGGTGACCATTTCCACACAGACTTATGAATTGCCTAAGCCATTCTTGGTGCTGGCTACCCAAAACCCCATCGAGCAGGAGGGTACTTATCCACTGCCAGAGGCTCAGGTGGACCGCTTCATGTTGAAGGTGGTGATTGACTATCCCCGTTTGGAAGAGGAGAAAGCCATTATCCGTCAGAACATCAAGCAGGAGAAACTGGACATCCGTCCTGTGATGGGCACTCAAGAGATTGAAGAGGCTCGCAAGGTGGTGCGTGAGGTGTATCTCGATGAGAAGATTGAGCAATATATTGCTGACATCGTGTTTGCCACTCGTTATCCAGAGAAATATAACCTGAAGGAACTGAAGGGCTTGATTGGATTCGGTGGTTCTCCACGTGCATCCATCAATTTGGCTTTGGCTGCCCGCAGTTATGCCTTCATCAAGCATCGTGGTTATGTGATTCCTGAAGATGTACGTGCTGTGGCACAGGATGTGCTCCGTCATCGTATTGGATTGACCTACGAAGCAGAGGCAAGCAACGTGACCAGCGAGGAAATCATCAGTAAGATTTTGAATAAGGTTGAAGTGCCATAATTGACAGTTGATAGTTGACAGTTGAGAATGGAAACGGAAGAACTGTTACAGAAGGTCAGGAAAGTCGAGATTAAGACCAAAGGGCTCTCGAACAATATCTTTGCAGGCGAGTATCACTCTGCCTTCAAGGGTCGTGGTATGGCATTCAGCGAGGTCAGGGAATATCAGTATGGAGATGATGTCCGTGACATTGACTGGAATGTGACTGCCCGTTTCGGAAAGCCCTTCGTGAAAGTCTTTGAGGAGGAACGTGAGTTGACCGTGATGTTGTTGGTGGATGTGTCTGGCTCTTTGGATTTTGGTACGCAGAAGCAGTCGAAACGTGATTTGCTCACGGAGATTGCCGCTACATTGGCATTCTCTGCTATCCAGAACAACGATAAGATTGGCGTCATCTTCTTCTCTGATAAGGTGGAGAAGTTCATTCCTCCGAAGAAGGGTAGGAAGCACATCCTTTTCATCATCAGAGAGTTGTTGACGTTCCAGCCCGAGAGCCAGAGAACAGATGTGGGACAGGCAGTGGAGTTTATGACCAACGCCATCAAGAAACGTTGCACGGTCTTCCTGTTGAGTGACTTCTTTGACCAGAAGGATTATACCAATCAGTTGACCATTGCCAATAGCCGTCATGATGTGGTTGCATTGCAGATCTATGATCGTCGTATGGTGGAACTGCCTGATGTGGGTATTGTGAAGATGCTGGATGCGGAGACGGGTGGGGAAACGTTCATCGATACCTCTTCCAGCGCTGTGCGTCGTGCTCATCATGAATGGTGGGTGAGTCATCAAGGTTGGTTGAAGAACGCTTTCACCAAGTCGAACATTGACCATGTCTCTGTCAGGACAGACGAAGACTATGTGAAGGCATTAATGAATTTGTTTAGGAGAAGAGCATGACCAGCCCATTTAAATATATATCACTGATAATCTGTTACTTGATGTGTTTTGCGAAAGTGGATGCTCAAGTAACGGTAGATGCTAAATTGGACTCCGCAGACATCTTTATTGGTCAACGAATCGGTATGACTTTGGAGGTGAGTGCTGATGCCAAGTCGAACGTGGAACTGCCTGAATGGGACTCCTTGCAGCAGGTGACTCCAGGCATTGAGTTTGTTCGTGCAGAGAAGGCTGACACGAGCCTTTTGAATGATGGTAAGCGTATGATGCTTTCCCGTCGTTACTATTTCACATCATTCGATTCAGCACTCTATCTGATGCCAGAGATGGACGTGAGGGTGGATGGCAAGGACTATCACTCGAAGCGATTGGCATTGAAGGTGTTGACTTTTGAGATAGACACGCTGCATGGCGATAGCATCTGTGGCATCAAGGGGGAATTGGCTCCTCCATTCGATTGGGCAGAGTGGCGTGAAGTCATCTGGTTTTTCGTGTTGGCATTGCTGATTGGTGGTCTGTTGGGCTATGTGATTTATCGTTTGAAGACCAACAAGCCTATCATCCGACGCATCCGTAACAAGAAGCGCCAACCTCCTCACAAGGTGGCGATGCAGAAGATTGAGCAGATTAAGGAGGAGAAGATTTGGCAGAGTGAGGATTCGAAGGAATATTACACGCAACTGACTGATACACTGCGTACTTACATCAAGGAACGTTATGGCTTCAATGCGATGGAGATGACCTCGTTCGAGATTATCCAGAAATTGCAGGAAGTGAATGACGAAGAAGCCATCAACGAATTGCGTGAACTCTTCCAGACAGCAGACCTCGTGAAGTTTGCCAAGTACAGCACTCTCATCAATGAGAATGATCGCAACTTGGTGAGTGCCATCGAGTATATCAATCAGACGAAATTGGAAGAGCCCGAACAGAAGCCGCAGCCAGAAGTGATTGTGGTGGAGGAGAGACGTTCGAAGATTGCCAAATGGACGCTTATTGGCTCCATTGTGGTGGCAAGTCTGGTGCTGCTCGGTGTGTTGGTATTTGTAGGTTATAGAATTTATATGTTGACGTTATAAGATGGAATTTAAGAATCCTTTATTCTTTCTGTTGCTGTTGGTGCTTGTGCCTTATATCGTGTGGTATATCCTACGATTTAAGCAGAGTCTGCCATCGCTGAAGGTGCCAGATACAACCAAGTATGTGAAGGTGCCCAAGACATTCCGTCTCTACCTGATGCACTTGCCTTTCCTTTTGCGACTCATCTTGATTTCGTTGGTGGTGTGCATCTTGGCACGTCCGCAGAGCAGACACTCATGGAGCAATACCGATGTGGAGGGTATCGACATCATGTTGGCAGTCGATGTGTCTACGTCCATGTTGGCACAAGACTTCAAGCCCAACCGTGTGGAGGCTTTGAAGGAGATTGCACAGCGTTTTATCGAGAAGCGTCCCAACGACAATATGGGTTTGACGATGTTTGCAGGAGAAGCCTACACCCAGTGCCCACTGACGACTGACCATACTGTGCTGATGAATCTGTACAATAGTGTGGATTGCAATATGGCTGCCCGTGGCATCATCGACGATGGTACAGCCATTGGTGATGGTATCATGAACGCCATTCTTCGGTTGAAAGAGAGTCAGGCAAAGTCGAAAGTGATTATTCTTCTGACAGATGGTGTGAACAATTCGGGCAACATCTCTCCCCAGACAGCGGCAGAGATAGCCAAGAAATATGGCATCCGCATCTATACTATCGGCATTGGTCGGAATGGTATGGCTCCTTATCCGCTGCCAACAGGTGGTACAGCGATGTTGCCTGTGGAGATTGATGAAGAGACCATGACGAAAATCTCTACGGAGACAGGTGGTCAGTATTTCCGTGCACAGAAGAACGCGGAACTGGATGCCATCTATCAGGACATCGACAAGATGGAACGTACCAAGTTCAATGTCAAGCAGTTCAGTCGTCGTGGAGAGTTGTACCAACCCTTCGCCATCGCTGCGTTGGTGGTTCTTCTTTTGGAGATTCTCTTGAGAACCTTGGTGCTGAAGAGATTACCCTAAAATGGTAAATTGTAAATTGTCAAAATAGTAAATTACTAAAGTGTTTAGATTTGCAAGTCCTATATATTTATATCTGTTGATTCTCATTCCTGTCTTCACAGCCATCTACTTGCTGGTGCAGTACAGGATGAAGAAGCAAATTAAGGTGTTTGGTGACTCCGAACTGATGCGTAGCCTCATGTCCGACGTCTCTCCCATACGCCGTCACATTAAGTTTGCCCTGATGATGCTGGCTTTGGGATTGCTGGCAGTGGTGTTGGCACGTCCTCAATTCGGTACCAGAAATGAAGAAGTGAAACGTTCGGGCATCGAAGTGGCGATTGCTGTCGATGTGTCGAACTCCATGTTGTGTCAGGATGTGAGCCCCAGCCGACTGGATAAGTCGAAGATGATTGTGAGCAAACTCATTGAGCAGTTTGATGAAGACAAAGTGGGTTTGGTGGCGTTTGCAGGTAGTGCCATCACGTTGTTGCCCATGACCAGCGATTACGTCTCTGCCAAGATGTTCCTCGACCAACTCAATCCTGCCACCATTTCCATTCAGGGAACGAATATGGCAGAGGCAATCACTCGTGCAACAGCAGGTTTCACGAAGAAGGAGAATGTCAATGTGGGACGTGCGCTCATTTTGATTACCGATGCTGAAGACAACGAGGATGGTGCCATCGAAGCAGCCAAGGAAGCACGGAAAGAGGGCATCCAAATCTTTGTTCTCTCGGTGGGAACAGAGCAGGGTGGACCTATCCCCATGAGCGACGGCACCTACAAGCGTGACCTCTCTGGCAATGTGGTGACTACCAAATTGAACGAGCAGATAGGTAAGAACATCGCACAGGCTGGTGGTGGCATGTATGTGCATGTGGATCAGACCAATCTGGCGCAGTCTTTATTGGAAAAGGAGATAGAGAAGATGCAGAAGGAAGACATCTCGCAATCGATGTACTCCGAATATGACGAGCAGTTTGTGGCTGTGGCATTGCTGCTGTTCATTGTGCTGGTGGTGGAAATCTGCATCATGGAGAGAAAGAATCATGTGTTCACGAAATTCAAACTTTTCAAGTGAGATGAGGAGATATATCTTTAGCATATTATTGATGATGATGGTCTTGCCGATGATGGCACAGAGTGCCCGCGATTTTATTCGTATGGGCAACAAGGCTTATCGTGAGAAGCAATACGACAAAGCGGAGACGATGTATCTGAAATCCATTGCCAAAGACCCCACTTTCGAGGGCTACTATAACCTTGGCAATGCCTACGTGATGCAGATGAAGGACTCTACCGCTTTCGAGAATTATAAGAAAGCAGATTCCATTGGCACGAATGACCCTCTGCGCAAGGCTCGCAACTATCACAATTGCGGCAACATCTGGTATGCACAGGGCATGGCTGCCACCCGTCAGCAGGGGGGTAATGCCGTTGCTGCTTTCCAACGTGCTGTCGAGTTCTACAAGAATTCCCTTCGTTGCAATCCGAACGACGATGAAACTCGCTACAATCTGGCAATGGCTCAGCATCAGTTGAAGAAGAGCCAAGACCAGCAACAACAGAATGGCGGTAATGATGACCAGAACAAGGATAAGCAGGATCAAGACAAGCAACAGCAGCAGAAACAAGATCAACAAAAGCAAGACCAGAAGAAGGATGAGGACAAGCAGCAGCAACCTCAACCCCAGCAGAAGAAAGATGAAATGAGTGACCAGGCTGCCGAACAACTCCTCAATTCTGCCCAGCAGGATGAGAAGGGTGTGCAGCGTAAAGTCAATAAGAATCAGAACAATAAACGTCGTAGCCTTGAAAAGGATTGGTAAAGATGAAACGACTCATACACATATTTATATTAGTGGCATTCTCCCTCAGCACCTTTGCTGATGAGGTGTCACTCCGTGTTTCTGCACCTTCCACCGTCGAGGTGGGTGGAAAGTTCAGGGTGCAGTTTACGGTCAACACTCAGAATGTATCCCATTTCAGCGCCCCCGATTTCAAGGGCTTTGAAGTGATATATGGTCCTGCCACCTCTTCGCAGAGTAGTTTCCAGATGATCAATGGACGTACCTCGCAGAGCAGTAGCATCATTTACACCTATGTGCTGATGGCTGAGAGTGTGGGTAACTTCACCATCGGAAGTGCCAGTGTGCAGGTGGATGGTAAGACCGTGAAGTCCAAGCCCACCCAAGTCCGAGTGCTGTCGGGTGGTGCTGGTGGTGCTTCCGGTGGCAATTATGTTGGTGGCAACAGCAATGCGGGTGGGGGACATGCATCTTCTGCTCCAGAGGCATCTTCCTCTTCTACCAATATCTCTGCCAAAGACCTCTTCATGACGGCAACGGCATCACGCACCACTGTCCACGAGCAGGAGGCTATCTTGCTGACTTACAAGATTTATACGTTGGTGGATTTGAGAGAGTTGGACGGTAAATTGCCCACGTTGGATGGTTTCCAGATTCAGGATATTCCGTTGCCTCGTACCAAGGAATTCTCCATTGAGCAATACAATGGACGCAACTATCGGAGCGTGATATGGAGCCAGTATCTTTTGTTCCCGCAGAAGTCGGGCAAACTGACCATTCCTGCCATCACTTATGAGGGCGTGGTCATCACGCGCAACCGCAACCTTGACCCCATCGAAGCCTTCTTCAATGGTCAGAGTGGCTATACGGAAGTCAAGCGTAAGATCACCACACCAACCCTGACCATCAATGTGTCTCCTCTGCCCAACAAGCCTGAGGGATTCTCTGGGGCTGTGGGTAAGTTCTCCATTTCATCAAGCATGAGCACGAAGGAAGTGGATGCCAACGAGGCTGTCACGCTGAAAATCAGCGTGCAGGGTAGTGGTAACATGAAACTCATCTCCACTCCCGAGGTGCAGTTCCCCAAGGATTTCGAAACATACGATGCTAAGGTGAACGACAACTTCCAACTCACTCGTTCGGGTTTGTCGGGCACGAAAGACTTTGAGTACCTGTTTGTGCCTCGTCATGCAGGCACCTACGAGATACCTGCCTCCGAATTCATCTATTTCGACACAGAATCCCGTTCCTACAAGACCCTCAAGACAGAGGCATACACCCTGAAGGTGAACAAGGGCAAGGGTGGGGCAGGTCAGAGCGTGTCCAATTATAGTGGTCAGCAGCAGGATGTGCAACAACTTAATCAGGACATTCGCTTCATCAAGAAAGGCGACGTGGACTTGCATCAGCCAGGCGACACCTTCTTTGGTACTTGGAAATGTTGGGCGGCATACCTCCTGCCGTTGTTGCTCTTCATCATCGTGATGGTGTTGGGACGCAAGCAGATGAAGGCTCATGCCAACGTGGCATTGTCACGTGGAAGAAAGGCTAACAAGGTGGCACTTAGACGTATGAAGACTGCCAAGAAACTTCTTGACAATCACGATACGGGCAAGTTCTACGATGAGGTGCTCCGTGCCCTTTGGGGGTATGTGGGCGATAAGTTCAATATGTCGCAGGAGTCCTTGAACAAGGAGAACATCGAGCAGTCGCTGACCTCACGCAATGTGCCAGACGAGCAGATTCAGCAGTTCATGAAAGTGCTGAACGACTGTGAGTTTGCCCGTTATGCACCAGGCGATGTGAACGAGAACATGGGAAATGTGTACAACAGCGCCATCGACGCCATCAGTAAAATGGAGGACAACCTATGAGAAAGATACTATCACTTTTAGTTTTTAGTTTTTCGTTTTTAGTTTCCTTTGCTGCATCCAAGTCAGAAGCAGATGCTCTGTATGAGAAGGAGAAATACGCTGAGGCTGCTGCGGCATACGAAGCGGTGTTGAAGAATGAGGGTGTGGCGGCAGAGGTCTATTACAACCTTGGCAACTGCTACTACAAGCAAGATGAGATTCCCTTGGCTGTCCTCAACTATGAACGTGCCTTCCTGCTCGATCCAGGTGATGCCGACATCCGTGCAAACCTCGCATTGGCACGTGGCAAGACCATCGATAAAGTGGTGCCACCCTCCGAGATGTTCTTCGTCACTTGGTGGCGCGACTTGACCAATTGCATGAGCATCAATGCATGGACCATTCTGGGCATCGTGGCATTTGTCCTCATGCTCGCGGGCATTGCCGTCTATGTGTTCATGTCACAATTGACTCTTCGCAAGATAGGTGTGTATGGTGCAATGGTTATGTTGGTCATAGTACTGATTGCCAACTTGGCAGCCCTGTCCCAACATGCCGACTTGACTCATCGCGACACCGCCATCATCATGGCACCGGCAGTGACTGTGAAGAGTTCGCCCAGCGAAACCAGCACAGATCTCTTCCTCATCCACGAAGGCTCGAAAGTGGAGATTCTGGATGCCTCGATGAAGGAATGGCTCGAAGTGAAATTTGAAGAAGGTAAACAAGGCTGGGTACCAGTCAGCACCCTTGAGATTATATGAATGAACTGAACGAATTAGACCATCAACTCACGCTTGCCATCAACGGTAGCGACAGTCTCTTCTGGGACAACGTGATGTACACCGTCACCGACACCTTCTCGTGGACGCTCGTCATCATCACGTTGCTCATCATCATCTTCAAGAACAACACTTGGAGGGAGGCTGTGATGATCTATGTTACTATAGCCTTGCTCATCTTTGTGGCAGACCGCATATGTTCGGGCATCGTCAAACCTATGGTGGAACGGTGGCGACCCACCCAAGACCCGCAACTCATGTATCTTGTGGATGTGGTGCGCAACTATCGTGGTGGACGTTTCGGATTCTTCTCTGGTCATGCCTGCAACACCATGTGTGTAGCCATGTTCCTCGCGTGGCTTTTCCGTAGTCCCAAAGTGACCGTCACACTCTTCTTCTGGTCACTTACCACCACCTTCACACGCCTCTATCTCGGTGTCCACTACTTAGGCGACGTATGTGTAGGATTCACCGTTGGTGCCATCCTCGGACTCCTCTTCTACTGGCTCATGGAGCGCTTTGTTCATCCCCGCATTGGCAAGAAATCCTACATCTCCGAGCAGTTCACCTCCACAGGCTACATGAAGAGCGACATGGACACCTTCATGACCATCATCTTCTTCAACTACATCTGCGTCATCATCTTCGCCATGACTTTAGGAATAGGGTAGTTAGGCGTTTTCTCAACTTGCTGATATAAAATCAATTGCGTAAAAAGTGTGAATTTTGTGAATTGTGAATTTGTGAATTCGCAAGTTGGTTTGGGGGATTACTAATAGGGGGAGTAGTGTAAATAAATATATATATATTTATTATATTATTATATTATTATATATATTTATTATACGCATGCTCGTGCACACGAAATTCACAAAATTCACAATTCACAAAATTCACAAATTCACACTTTGCCCGCTTCCCTTCTTCAAGATTGGTGACATTGCAAGCACCTCCATGTTGCCTTGCCCGTAGACCCATACCCTGAGACCCCCACAAAGAAATGCGTATGTTGCCCGCAAAGACTCTCTTACTTTGCCCGTAAACACATTCATGCTTTGCTCGTAAAGACATCAACGTGTACGGGGAACATGGGTGAGAAGAGGCGAAAATCCGCACCAGTGCGGACAAAATGAGTTTATTCCGCACAAACTTGCAACAGACCTTTTTCTGTTGTAACTTTGCACCAGATAAAGGTGATGGCAGCTAACCTTTACAATCGTTCTTTGATTTGATGTACAATTGGCGGTTCTTACGATGATGCAAGGTGCAGGATAACCACGTGGCGTGTTTGGCTATCCACCCGATATAGTTCGGAACTTCTCCTTCCGACCACCCAGGCAATTTCGTCACCATCCATGAGGAGGGGTTGGTGCTCTTTTTCGAAAAGGTTGAGTTTTAGGTCGGTCAGGAAATCACTGAGTAGTTTCCGTTTGCCATCCATGCCGAAGGGTGCGAAGGTGTCGCCCTCCTTGGGGCTACGGATGGGTAGTTGACAGTTGACAGTTGACGGTTGACAGTTGGAGTGGAGTTTGTCGGCATCGAGATAGGCGAAGCGGGGGTCTTTCTCGATGTGGAGGTCTTCGACAGGCACTACCTTCTGAATGATGTTGGGCATGGGGTAGTGCTCCGATTCCACAATGATATGTTTCCTGTCAATCAGCACCCTTCGTCCATTTGCAACAAACACCTTACCACATTCGGTTAGTGCAGATAGGATGTCTTTCAGTTGCGCTTTGTTGAAGCCTAAGGGGGAGAGCACTTCATGTAGCACGGAGATGGGGGAGGGTAAGTTGGTCAGTTTCTGGATATGGATGCAGGTTTCTCCGTTCTCTCTTTGTTCCACACATTCGGCGATGGCATCCTGCATGGCTTGCTGATACACTTTCATCACCTCGGTCAGATTCTCCTGCGTGGATGTCAAGTTCTTCATGGCACCCTGGTTGATGGTCTCCAACACGGGCAACACATCGAGACGCACCTTGTTGCGGGCATAGTCATCCTCCAAGTTCGTGTGGTCAGTCACATAGTCCTGTCCGATGGCTTCCAGATAAGCGAGAATCTCTTGACGAGTCAGGCACAGCAAAGGACGCACCACCTCCCCGTTCTTGGGTTGCATGCCGCACAGACCTCGGATGCCTGTTCCTCTCACGGCATTCAGCAGCAGGGTCTCCACGTTGTCATTCTGATGATGCCCCACAGCAATGGCTTCTGACTGGGTCTCCTGCCTGAGTTTTCGGAACCAATCGTACCGATATTCACGTGCTGCCATCTCGATGCTGATACCCTGCTGACGGGCAGATGCCTCGGTGTCGAAGTCAGCCCGATAGAGTTTCCAACCCCGCTGCTGGCAGAGCGACACCACAAACTGCTCATCCCGCATACTCTCCTCGCCTCGGAGATGAAAGTTGCAATGCATAGCCACCACCTCATAGCCGAGTGCATCCAGCATACGGGCAAGGCACACCGAATCGGGTCCGCCACTCAAGCCGACCACCACCCGTGCACCCTCCTTCAAGAGACGATGCTGACGGATCAAGTTTCTTACTTTTTCCTGTGCTCCGTTCATAATCCGTGACAAAATTAGGGAAAAAAACACACCTCTGCAAAAAAATCCGTCATTTTATTTTGTATTGTCTAAAATTTGCCCTACCTTTGCACCCGCAATTGGGAACAAGCCCCCACATGGTGCGTTGGATGAGTGGCTTAGTCAACGGTCTGCAAAACCGTGTACACCCGTTCGAATCGGGTACGCACCTCCAAAGAAAAAGACTCAACTTACAATTGAGCCTTTTTTTGTTTTGTGTAGTGGAGATGGAGGGCCAAAGAAATAAAAAATGGTCAGGTTCAATTCCCGACCATTGTAACTTAGTGGAGATGGAGGGGATTGAACCCTCGTCCAAACAAGGAAGCCATACGCCTTCTACATGCTTATTCTTGCCTTTGGTTTTCGTGATGCAGCAAGACCAAGACCACCAACTGCACCCTTATCCTCTAAAATTTCATTGGCAGCACGAGGCTACTGTCAACTATTCCTGAATTTATAGCACCGCTGATCAGAACGCCTCAGGACGAGTGGCTTTCTGGGCGATGTCTCGTTCCCACGCCTGGCGAGGGAATTAGGCCATATCTACTATGCTTCGATTAGGCAGCGAGAGCGTAACGAGTTTCGCCAATTAATTCTTTGATGTCTGAGATTTAAGAGAGGGGCATCGACTCTCTGCATGCTTACGTACCACCTCGGCTTGCTGTCAAATCCAGTCATCCCCGATGGTTTCGTGTTCGCCCACTGGCGTCAAGTGGCGACAAAGGTACAACCTTTTTGGGTTATGACCAAATTTTAGGGTTGGAAATTGCTGCTTGGGCAAAGAAATCGTGCATTTTCTTCTCCTCGCCTGCCACAATGATGATGTCGTCTGCCTGTATGACGATGTTAGGGTCGGGGTTGGTGTAGAAGTCCTCGGAAGGACGGACAAGTCCCATGACGATGCAGTTTCCTTTCTCGCGGATGCCCGACTTGATGATGCTCTTACCACACAGAGGTGAGTCTGCTGTGATGGTGAAGTTATCCAGCACGATGTTGGTGCTCACGCTATCCACCTCTTCCTCGACAGGTGCTAGACTGGTCTCCAGCATCTTTTGGAAGGCAGCCACATCGGTGTCGGAACCTGCCAAGATGATGCGGTCACCTGGATAGAGGCGATGACTGCCGCCAGGAATGTTGATGTTGATGCCACCACGAATGATGCGCACGATGTTGGCACCTGTGATGTTGCGGATGTTGAGGTCTTTGAGTGCCTTACCTGCAAAGGCAGAGTTATCAGGCACCTCCACCTCGGCGATGTTCATCTCAAGGCTGATCAGTGAGTTCTCCACCTCGCGTTCCAGTCCTCGTTGCGATTCTGCCAAGCGTTCACGTGCATAGAGGTTCTCGTTGAAGACACGCAGCAGTTGGTTGATGCCAGGTGCCATCGCAATCTTCAGCAACAGGAACTTGACGAGTCGGCCTATCTGAGCAATCCATGAAGGCTTCTTCCTCATGTTGTTACCCGACTGACGCTTCTCCACATAACTGTCAAGCATCTTCTTGGTGCCGCTGCTCATGTGCTTCTCGAGGAACGAGAGCGTGGGGTAGGCGAGTTTCATGATGTAAGGCGTGAGGAAGGTGGTGATGACGCTGACTGCCACCACGATGGGGTAGAGGCTCGAATCTGTCACGTGCAGCGCCTGTCCGAGATTGGCGATGATGAAGGCGAACTCACCGATTTGCACCAGCGAGAAACCTGTCTGCAACGACACTCTCAAGGGCTGTCCGGAAAGGAGTGTACCGAAACTTCCGAAGAGGATTTGTCCAATGATGACCACCAGCGTGATGATGGTAATAGGCAACCAATACTGCAAGAGCAGGGCAGGGTTGATCATCATGCCGACAGACACGAAGAAGATAGAGCCGAAGATGTTCTTGACAGGTTGCACGAGATGCTCGATGCGTTCTGCATCAATGGTCTCTGCCAACACCGAGCCCATGACGAAAGCACCCAGCGCGCTGCTGAAGCCCGACTGCACAGCCAACAGCACCATGCCCAGACAGAGTCCAATGGAGAAGATGGTCAGCGTCTCGTCGTTGAGGTGCTTCTTGAATTTCTTCAGGAACGTAGGGATGAGCAGGATGCCCATGATAAACCAGATGGCGATGTACATGACCAACTTGCCCACTTGCCACAAGAGTTCCTTGCCTTCAAACTCGTTCTTCACGGCAATGGAGGTGAGCAACACCATGAGCACCACCGCGAAGAGGTCTTCCACGATGAGGATGCCGAAACAGACACCCGCAAAGCGATGGCTGCGGAGTCCTGCCTCCTCAATGGCTTTGAACACGATGGTGGTGGAGGACATACACAGCATACCTCCCAAGAACAGGGCGTTCATGCCTCCCAAACCCAAGAAATGAGCCGTCAGCATACCCGCTATCATCATGCCCACCACGATGACACCTGCACCGATGACAGCCGTGCTGCCCACTTTCAGCAGTTTCTTGAACGAGAACTCCAATCCGAGACTGAACAGGAGGAAGAGCACGCCAATCTCGCCCCATGTCTCCACGTTCTCCTCGTTGGTCACCCACAGGCCACCCAACACGTGAGGTCCCACCAGCATACCAGCCACGATGTAACCCAACACGACGGGTTGTTTGAATGCCTTGAATACCAGGCTGGTGATGCCAGCCGTCAGCATAATGATGCAAAGGTCCTGTATCATACTTCTTCTTCCAAATTCTTATCCCATAAATAATGTTGTGTATCTTTTGCAATCACACCCGAGAGGAGCAGCAGCGAGATGAGGTTTGGCACAGCCATCAGCGCATTCATGATGTCTGCCAAGTTCCACACCAGCGCCAGACTCATTGTGGAGCCTGCAAACACCAGCAGGATGTAGAGGATGCGGTAGAACACGATGCTTCGTTTGCCTGCCAGATACTCCATTGCCCTTTCGCCATAGTAACTCCATCCCAAGATAGTGGAGAAGGCGAATGTGATGATGCCGAAGGTCAGGATGGGTGTGCCGATGTAAGGAATCATGCCAAATGCCTTCTTCGTCAACATGCCTCCATCCTCTTGACTGATCTCAGGATAAGCGATGATGCTCGACACGATGACCAAGCCCGTGACTGCACAAATGACTACCGTGTCCCAGAACGTGCCTGTGGATGACACCAATGCCTGACGCACAGGGTTTTTCGTCTGTGCTGCTGCAGCCACGATAGGTGCAGAACCCATACCCGACTCATTGGAGAAGAGTCCTCGGGCAATACCATATCTTGCAGCCACCATCAGCACCGTGCCAGCCGTACCGCCACCCACAGCCTTCAGCGAGAATGCCTCGTTGAAGATGAGTTGGAGGGCATTGAGCAGGTAGGCGTGATTCACACATAATATATAGAGACAGCCCAGCACATACAGCAATGCCATCATAGGCACCAGTGCCGTACACCAACGTGCGATGCTCTTCACACCGCCAATCACCACGAAGCCCACAATGGCAGCCAGTATGAAGCCCGTGATCATCTTGGTGGTGTCAGGTTCCATCCAGCCTTGCATCACCAACGAGAGGTTTTCGCTGATGGCATTTGCCTGCACCGTGTTGCCGATGCCGAACGAAGCCACTGCTGCAAACACACAGAACAGCACTCCCAACCACTTCATGCCCAATCCGTTTTGCAGGGCATACATCGGACCACCCAGCATCCTGCCGTCCTTGGTCTTCACGCGGTACTTGATGGCAAGCAGTCCTTCACCATACTTTGTGGCGATGCCGAACACACCCGTCAGCCAGCACCACAGCACAGCCCCGGGACCTCCGAGACTCACAGCCGTAGCCACACCGATGATGTTACCCGTACCGATGGTTGCAGCCAACGAAGTAGCCAACGCGCCAAACTGGCTCACATCACCTGTCGAACCCTTGTCCTTCTTCACCGACAACCGAATCGCCGTTCCAATCTTCCGCTGCGGAAACTTCAACCTGAAAGTCAAGAATATATGCGTGCCCAACAACAGAATAATCATGGGCCATCCCCACACGATGCCGCTGATATCCTCCGTGATTTGAAGTAGTTGTTCCATCTCTTACAACATTTGCAATATTTCTAATGATAATGCAAATGTACAACTTTTTGTTCAAATGCCCAAGATGTGGAAAAGATTTTACAGCGTATGATACAAATAACCGCTCTCAACTTCCTTCTCTCACACTTTTTCTACAAAATTCTCAAAATGTTGCCCTGCTTTTCTACTTCTTCTCCAATTTGAAAGTGATGGGTATGTTCCAACGGACACGTCTGAGCTCATTCCTTTCTTTCGCAGGTATCAATTTGGGCATTCCTTTGACGATACGGATAGCTTCCTCATCAAGTAGAGGGTCAACAGACCTGATGACCTTGTAGCTGTTGTGGCTCCCATCCTTTTCTATTACACACTGAACAAGCACGCGCCCCTCAATGCCTTTCTTCTTGGCCTCTTCCGGATAGCGCATATTCTTCTTGATGTAATTCCAAAGGGCTTCGTCACCTCCAGGAAATTGAGGATTCTGTTCTGTCTCAATGAAGACCTCATGCTCATCCGCTTTTAGGGGCACCCTTATTGGATTTTTCGTCTTAACCTCAAAGACTCCATTCTTGCCCAATTCACCCCAAGCTGCAGCGTGAGCAGGATTTGCCAGAAACGTGAGGGATTTGATGTTTCCGGCTTCTGTGTCAATGAGTTGAGCCATTGTCTTATCCGTAAGCAAGTCGAATTCGATGACTTTATTCACTTTTTCACCTCTCACGTTTTTTCGAATAATATTGTCAGGCTTTCCGTTTTCGTTCAGATTGATAGGTTCCCCATCCAAGACAACCAGAGGAGCCTTATTCTGCTCTTGTGCATTGGCAATCATGGATATCGCTAGTAGCAACATGGTGATGATGATTTGTTTCATAAATAGTAGTTTTTACACATTTCACTTTTTCACCCCCTCCTTCTCCAGTCGGAAGGTGATGGGCAGGTTCATTTGCATACGGACGATTTCACCACCTTTCCTTCCAGGAATCCATTTTGGCATCCCTTTGACGATACGGAGGGCTTCCTCGTCAAGTTGAGGATCGACAGACTTGGAAACTTTGATTTCACTTAGGCTTCCGTCTGTCTCCACATATAACTGAACAAGCACGCGCCCCTCAATGCCTTTTTTCTTGGCTTCTTCTGGATAGTGCATGTTATTCTTGATGTAGTTCGCATAGGCCTTGTCACCACCAGGAAAACTAGGACTTATTTCGTATTGCTCAAAGCCAACACCATTTTCCTTTTCTATCGTACTTGTCTCTATGGCGTAAGCCACTGCCACGAACAGCAGCATCGCAATCATACCAAATAATTTCTTCATGTCGTTATTGCTTCTAGTTGTGAAAAATTCTTGTTGCTGTAAGGAGATGACTATTTGGGAATATTGATATGTGCCATATATTGCCCTTGCCAAATCTGCCCTTTGACGTAGTAGAGGTCAAAAACTTTATTCTCGAGGACATACTTTGCGAGTTTCTCCCTCACCACGTTTTTCACGTTCCTGCTCAGTCCTCTTCTATTATAGTCTCTGTTCCGTGTTTTCTTTGGGAAGACGATTTCCACGGATGTCGGCATCATCGTGGAGTCGTAGTCGCGGTACCAGACTTCAGCACCAATGTAGTTTCTCACCTTCGGGAATCTGCGCCTCAGTTCTCTGCCCAGATCTTCGAGGAAGCTTTCGAACGCTTCCCTCTTTTCCCGGGTTGAATAGATCAGCCTTTTGTTCTCTGTGTGCTTCATGGAGACAATCACCCCGTCCTTCATTTCCACCTGATCTTCATGTTCGTAAGAGGTTGTATAAAAACCGGTGTCGGGATAGACGATCTTCCCAGACGTGATTTTGAAGGAACTTGTCACCCATGTCGCCTTGGCCATTCCGTTGGTGCAATAAGGTTTGAGAACAGGGATGTCTCGGGCATAGATGGTGTCCCCATTGACCTTTACATAGTTCAGGTAAAGCACGCTGTCCACGATTTCCCAATACCCCCTGTAGTTTCTCCAGCTTGAAGTGGCTTCCCACTCGCTTCCCCACTCCCCGAGGAGGCTGTCCATCTCTTCGCAACCTAACAGTGGCTCTGCCATGAGGTTATATTTCTGCCCGTTCCACATGAGCACTTCCGGATCCTGCG
>JBGUGM010000147.1:0-2457 GCA_045111535.1 Bacteroidaceae bacterium | reverse complement strand
CCCAAAGAAACCATGCATCGTATGTGAAAGAACTTTAGACACACAACTTGCACTGTGGTGAATTCGTCGAACTCACGTTATTTATATATTTATTATATTATTATTATATATTTATTATACGCGTGTGCATGAAAGGAAAAATGACAAAATGACAAAATGACAAAATGACAAAATGACTTTTTAACCGTTCCGTTGCAGCCAAGGTGTCTTGTCCGTAAATAACCCCATCGTGCATCGCCCGTAGCCTCTGGTCTAAGACCCCCACAAAGACTTGCCTCGCTCTTTCGTAAAAGCGGTGGCCACTCCCTCGTAAAAGCGCCAACGCTTGTGGAAGACACCAGTGTAAATGACCGAAAAATGCAAATATTTGCATAAAAATCAGAAATGATGCAATTAATTTGATATATCCTTTTTTATGTCGTAACTTTGCACTCGATAAGGGTTAAATGTCTATAAATGAAAATTTCTCCACAAAAATTTGGAGATTAGAAGAAAAGGCTCTATCTTTGTAATTTTTAAGAAGTAAGACATGAAGGATTTGTTGATAACAAGTGTACAGAACCCACGGGTGAAGGCAGTGGTGGCATTGCAGCAGAAGTCGGCTGAGAGACGTCGGACAGGGTTGTTTGTCGTGGAGGGAAGACGGGAACTGGAACACTGTGTGGAGATGGGACTGGAGGTAAAGGAGGTGTATGTGTGCCCAGAGATAGCCGCTCCAGAGAATCCAGAACAGCGAAGCGATCCAGCATATCCAGCATCCAACATGTGGGAAGTGACGAAGGCGGTGTATGAGAAGATGGCATATCGTGGCAGCACGGAGGGAGTGATGGCAGTGGTGAAGAGTCAGGAGAGGCGATTGGAGGATTTGGAATTGAGTGAGAACCCCTTGATAGTGGTGGTGGAGCGTGTGGAGAAGCCCGGGAACTTGGGGGCGATTCTGCGAAGTGCAGATGCAGCGGGAGTGGATGCAGTGGTGGTGTGTGATGCCTTGACAGACTTGTGGAACCCCAACCTTATCAGAAGTTCGATTGGAGCGGTGTTCACGGTGCCGACGGTGGTGTGTGGAAGCGAGGAGTGCATCGCGTTCTTGAAAGAGCACCACATCCAGATACTGACAGCGCAGTTGCAGGACTCGGAACTGTACTACCAGACAGATATGCAGCGTGGAACTGCCATTGTGATGGGAACGGAATCGACAGGACTGACAGAGGTGTGGCGACAGGCAGCGGATGCGCATATCAGAATCCCGATGCTGGGACAGTTGGACTCGCTGAACGTGAGTGTGAGCGCAGCAGTGTTGCTCTTTGAGGCAGTAAGACAGAGGAAAGTGAAAAGTGAAAAGTGAAAAATGAAGAATTGAAATAACGAAAAATATCAAAACCTAAAAGTTAATAATATGAGAAAGGCGATTGGTTTATGGGTGGCGATGATGATGGCGGTGATGACGATGTATGCTCAGGAAGAGTATCACGTCAAGAATTACGGAATCAATGATGATCTGAAGGTGCGCGGTGGCACGTGCATCACACAGGTCAATGGATTTGTGTGGATTGGTACGTCAACAGGATTTTTTGCATTTGACGGTCATCATATACACCCCTACTATGTTCCCGATGAGGAGGGACTGGGTGGTTTCTACAGCCGTGTGACGGCATTGGCACCCACAACAGGTGATGTCTTATGGGTGGGTTCACAACGTGGCATTTATGAGTTTAACTTCAACGACGAACGAATGCATCCGTTCACGGCAGAGGGACTGCCTGAGCGTCCAGGTGTACAGGCGCTGCTGTTTGACCAGGAGGGTTACCTGTGGGCAATCTTGAATGGCCAGGCATACAAAATCGATGTGGAGAAGAAGCGGGCTGAATGTGTGGGCGAGGGACAGGCGTCTCCTTCGTGCATCATGCAGGCAAAGAATGGTTCCATATGGCTGGGTGACAACAATGGCGTGCTGTACCGCTACGACTCGGCGAACCATCGTCTGAGGTCATACGACATCAAGCCAGAGGGCGTGGAGAAGTTCACGAGCCTGGTGAGCATCACGGAGATGAGAAGCGGAGAGTTGGCATTGGTGAGCAATACAGACGGTGTGTGCCTGTTCTCACCCAAGAAACAGACTTCGAGGATGCTGCTGACAAGAGATGACGAGGGTACTCCGATTGTGGCACACACTTCCATCACCACGAATGGCGATGACCTCTGGTTGGGCACGGAACGTGGTGTGGTCATCTACGACATGAGAGAAAAGCGTGTGAAGGGCATCCGTCATTCCCGTCTGGCTGCCAACTCCCTGTCGGACAATGCTGTACATTCCCTGTACCTGGATGAAGAGGAAGGCGTATGGGCTGGCACATTCTTTGGCGGCATGAACCGCATCAGTTTGTCACCCAACAACTTCACGGTGGTCCTGACTGAGGACAGCAATGATGACACGGATGTGGTGCGCGAGATTTGCGG
>JBGUGM010000146.1:0-3186 GCA_045111535.1 Bacteroidaceae bacterium | reverse complement strand
GGCAAGCCAGTTTCGCACTTTACGGGGTGTCATGTCTCTTTTTTAAGGTTTCTCTGCATTTTTTCAAGAAAAAATTTGGAAATTTGTGAATGAGTCCTTATATTTGCATATTCAATGTACGCGCATACACGCGCAAACCTTAAGTTAATTAAAGAATAGAGTATTAACCAATTAACCGTAATCGATATGAAAACCTTAAAATCATTATCATTCATCGTGCCACTGGCAGTGGCAACGTTTGCCCTTGTGGGGTGCAGTGACTTTGACAACGGCTACACCGAGAAGGAGATGAAATTCAATGCGGATTTTAACCATGAGTTCGGTTCGTTTGATGAAACACAGGACTGGAACCTCGCTGAGCGTGCCAGAGTGACAGTGACTACCTCCGAACTGAAAGACATCAATGTCTATACGGAGAAGGATGGTATTTATGTGCAGGTAGGCGCCTTCAAGAACGTGATGGGCACCAAGAAACTGGAGTTTGACGTGATTGAAGATGTGCAGAATCTCGTGGTGAGTGATGGTGACGTGGCACTTCGTGCTGTAGTGGGTGGTACTGTCAACTTCGATGATATGACTTCTGCTGAAGGTGAGGTGATGGAAACACGTGGTGGTGAAGAGCAAAGGCGTAACATGTGGAAGGAATTTGGCTATAGGATTCCTGCCAACATTACCGAAGCAGAGCGAAGGGCTGTAGTGGGGGAGTTTAGCTATCCTCACTACCAAGCCTATAATGAGGTGCTGGTGCCATGGAATGACTATTTTATACAGCAGGTGTATAAGGGTGAGGCTTCTTACGCAGATGCTTTCAATCAGAATACCGGTACAGCGAGCGGCAAAATGGATCGTTTGATGGTGTGGGATAATAGTGCGCCAGAATGGTCAAAGCAGTACGACAACAGTTACCTCCATGTGAACGACTTTAACAGTGGTAATCAAGAGGTGGAAGTGTATTCTGACGATGATATTAATCACGAGAATCCCATCATTGGTATCACGCTGATGAAAGGTCTTGACCCATCCAATTGTCCTACCGAGGAGGTTACCCTGAAAGATGCTCAGGGCAATGAGGTGAAAAAGAATTGGGTGAAGCAGTTTATGTATCACAATTCACAAAGTAGCGAATACAAGGCAACATACATCTTGAAGAATGTGTCGTGGGAGGAGCCCGACGGTACCAAGAAATCAGGCACTTACCTCGGTTTCGATTTCATGGCTGACAAGCCTGCTGGACAGCCTGCCAATCTGAATATGGACGTGACACGTGACTGGGTTTTCAATGACTGGATTATCAAATTGTCAGAGGGATTGGACGTGACGGTTCCTGTTAGCGAATTGCAGAATGCCCAACCTCAAGCATGGATTCTGGCAGCAGAAGACCTTGGTGGTGGTTTTGACATCGACTACAATGATGTGGTGGTGGCAGTGGAACGAGATGGTAATAGTTTGAAAGTCACGCCGTTGGCTGCAGGTGGCACATTGGCTTCTTACCTTTTCTTCGAAATAGGGAAGGACAACTATAAATGTGTTGGCGAGATTCACCAGCTGTTTGGCGAGGCTCCTGTGAAGAGTGGTAGTTATCATCCTGTCAACCTTGGTGAGGACATCAAGTCGGCAGCACCAGTGACCATTCCGAACGTACCTGAAACATGGAGTTTGAGTTCGGCTATCAACGAAGAGAACAACATGGGTGGTTTCACGATTCGTGTACTGCCTGCAGGTGCTCCTGCGTTAGGATATACGCCGAGGTATGATGATCCTGCTTTTGATAAGGCAACCGATGTGAAGGCTCCAGTGAGAGGTCAGTCACCTTATATTCTCTGTGTACCATTTGCCTATACTCTGATCAATTATCCTGAAACAGGAAAAAAGACAGCGAGCATCTGGGAGTGGCCTACAGAACAGACTTATATCTGTGATGCTTATCCGGAGTTTGCGGAGTGGGTGAAAGATAAGAAAATCAGTAAGGATTGGTACTCTAAACCTGCCAAGAAAGGTTTTGTTTCCACAAAAGAATTTACTCGTCGTAAATTTGGTGACCAGCCTGCACAAATGACTGACACCGAAAAGAAACAATGCAGTAGTGCCGCGGTGACTGCCGCCTTCAAAGAGAAGATTACCCCAAGTGGTTATACTTCGGTTGAGCCACCTGTGGCAACACTTGAACTAAAGGAAGGTGTGACAGAACTCAACATGGCTGTGGGTCAGACCATTGACCTCCTCGACTACGTCACTACCAACTATCCGAAGAGCGTGTACTGTAGCTCAGATGATTATAGCACATTTACACCTACTGAAGCGCATAAGGTTACATGTAATATAGCTGGTCACACCTCAACTATACACATCATGATTGCCACACCTACAAGTGTGCTAGAAAGAACGTTACAAGTGAACAGCAATGACAACAATTCTGGCCAGCAGGAGTTGAGTGAAGACCAGACAGATGAAGGCGACGGCCAGGGTGAACCGAGCGAGCAGGGTGACCAAGGTGGCGGAGGAGAAGATGCCCTAATTCCCAATAGTGGAACAAATATCGATTTGTATGTAACGGGAACAACAGACAATTATACTATCTCATATTTGAATGGTGCCAAAATTGTAGAAGGTGTTTCTGCTGTAATTGTCAGATGGGAATACAGTGGTTCTGAAACTCCGAATTTGCGTTTGCAATCGTGGGGCAATGCATTTGGCGGAAGTGGGGGCAATATCACAATAACAGGAAATGGCTCTCAAGAACTGGGAAATCAAGAATTGGGAATCTGCGTAAGTAACCAAGGAACTTTGCAAATTCAGAATGGTAATTCAAACGTAAGGTTCTATATAGAGCAAAAATAGCATGTAGAAGTCAATAAACTTCAAATAGCAGATTGAGGCGACCCGAACAAGGTCGTCTCATTTGTTTTTATCAAAAAATTTGGAGGGTCGGGGAAAAGTGTGTACCTTTGCAGTTGATTTACAAAGACTGATATGTGGCTTAACATTCTCTATATCCTTCTTGGGTTCGTCCTTCTGATGAAGGGGGGCGACTTCCTGATTGATGGGGCAGTGGCGATTGCGCAGCGAGCAAAGCTTAGTGCGATGGTCATTGGCATCACCGTGATAGGATTTGGTACGTCGATGCCCGAACTGCTGGTTTCGACACAAGCAGCGTGGGTTGGCTCATCAGGATTGGCAATAGGAAAT
>JBGUGM010000145.1:0-2753 GCA_045111535.1 Bacteroidaceae bacterium | reverse complement strand
ACGGTGTTCAGAAGTTCAAGGTCACCCGTGACAAGATTCCTGTTTACACCGTAGATGCCTTCTACATGATTGATGAGAAGACAGGCTACGTGCGCATCAGCAACTTTGGCTCCACAACCATCAATGAGTTCGTCACTGCCACCAACTACCTGACCTCATGTGGCATGAAGAACCTTGTTCTTGACCTTCAGGGCAATCCGGGAGGCTATCTGCAGGCGGCTGTGAACCTGTCTGACCAGTTCCTCAACAACAACGAGATGATTGTCTATACCGAGGGACGCACCACAGGAAGGCAGGAGTATCGTGCAGGGAAGGACAAGATTGACCTCAACAAGATTGTCGTGCTGGTGGATGGCTACACAGCCTCTGCTGCCGAAATTGTGTCTGGAGCCTTGCAAGACCATGACCGAGGCATTATCGTGGGGCGTCGCACCTTTGCCAAGGGACTTGTTCAGCGTTCCATCCCATTGCCTGACGGAGCAGAGATGCGCCTGACCATTGCCCACTATTACAGCCCTGTGGGACGTTGCTTCCAGAAGCCTTACGAGAAGGGTGACCGCAGGAAATACGACATGGATATGCTTGAACGCCTCAATAGCGGAGAACTGATGAGTGCCGACAGCATCCATTTTCCTGACTCACTCAAATACACCACCAAGGGTGGACGCACCGTGTATGGCGGAGGTGGCATCATGCCCGATGTCTATGTACCGCTCGACACCACTTACTACACCCGTCTCCATCGCGAACTCGCTGCCAAGGGATGCATCAACAGCAGCATCCTCAAATGGTTGAACACCAACCAGAAGCGACTCAGCAAGGACTATAACGTCAATACCTTCAGAAAGGAACGTGAGCGTCTGTTGAAGGATAAGACCACCAACAACGAGCGCTTCCGTGAAGGTTTTGCACGATTCAAGGATGAGTTTGACGTGCCCCAAGAGATGCTGGACATCCTCTTTGCCAAGGCGAAAGATGAAAACATCGAATACACCGACTCCATGCTCCAAGCCACATTGCCCTTCCTGCGCACCCAGTTGAAGGCACTCGTGGCACGTGACCTCTTCAGCAGTTCAGAGTACTACGAAATCATGAATCCTATCAGCGAAATCTACAAGCAAGGAGTGGAGGCAATCAAGGACGAGGAACTCTTCAAGGACATAAAGACAGAATAAGATGATTACATACCAAACAGATGGAGTGAAGATGCCCCCCATTCGTCGCCGCGAAGTCAGCGCATGGGTGAAGGCTGTGGCTGCCACCTATGGAAAGAGGGTGGGGGACATCGGTTACATCTTCTGCAACGATGACAAGATACTTGAGGTGAATCGGCAATATCTGCAACACGACTATTACACCGACATCATCACCTTCGACTATTGCGACGACACCCTCCTGACAGGCAAAAAGGACACCATTGCCGGTGACCTCTTCATCAGCCTCGACACCGTTCGCACCAATGCTGAACAGCAAGGCACCACCTACGAGGAAGAGTTGCATCGCGTCATCATCCACGGCATCCTCCACCTCTGCGGCATCAACGACAAAGGACCCGGTGAACGCGAAATCATGGAGGCTGCAGAGAACAAGGCATTGAAATTATTGAATGATTAAAACCCCATATACAATGAAAATATTCCAACACGTATCTGACATTGGCGACCTTCGCAAAGCCCTTGATGAGGCTTTCGAGATTAAGGCTGACCGCTATAAGTATCAGGCATTGGGCAAGAACAAGACTGCCATGCTCATCTTCTTCAACAACTCCCTGCGCACTCGCCTCTCCACGCAGAAGGCTGCGCTCAATCTGGGCATGAATGTCATCGTGCTCGATGTGAATCAGGGTGCATGGAAACTGGAGACTGAGCGTGGTGTCATCATGGAGAGCGACAAGAGCGAACACCTCTTGGAAGCCATTCCTGTGATGGGCTGCTACTGTGACATCATCGGTGTGCGCTCCTTTGCCCGTTTCGAATCACGCAAGGATGACTACGAGGAGAAAATCCTCCAGCAGTTCATCCAGTACAGTGGTCGCCCTGTCTTCTTCATGGAGAGTGCTACGGTGCACCCCTTGCAGGCATTTGCCGACCTCATCACCATCGAGGAATACAAGGACAGAACCCTCATTGAGCCTAACCCGCTCTTTGGTGGCAATGCCATTCAGCGCACCCCCAACAAGCGTCCCAAGGTGGTGCTGTCATGGGCACCCCATCCCAAGGCACTCCCACAAGCGGTGCCTAACTCTTTCGCAGAATGGATGAATGCGGCAGATGTGGACTTCGTGGTGACTCACCCAGAGGGTTACGAACTCGACCCGCAATTCGTAGGCAATGCCCGTGTGGAGTATGACCAGATGCGTGCCTTCGAAGGTGCTGACTTCATCTATGCCAAGAACTGGAGTTGCCCTGGTGTCACCCGTCCCGAAGACTATGGCAAAGTGCTCGGCGACTATCACGACTATGCTGCATGGACGGTGTCGGACCGTCAGATGGCAGTCACCAACAACGCGTTCTTCATGCATTGCTTGCCTGTTCGCCGCAACATGATTGTGACAGACGATGTCATCGAGGCACCCACCTCCATTGTCATCCCCGAGGCTGCCAACCGCGAGATTTCCGCTACAGTGGTGCTGAAGAGGATGCTGGAAGCATTATAACAGAAAAGGCTCAATAGAAATAGAAAAGGCTGCAATCAACTTGCAGCCTTTTTCTTTGCTCTGAGCATGCACCATGCTCCCAAGAGCACAAACGGGA
>JBGUGM010000144.1:0-5968 GCA_045111535.1 Bacteroidaceae bacterium | reverse complement strand
TGTGGTATTGGCTCAGCAGAAGGAAACTCTCAACTCTTAATGGACAACAGACAACGGACAACGGACAACAGAAATCGCCCAGCGCGTGGGCTGGTCAACCCTCAACCATTCCTGTTGACAACGAACTCATAGCCCGTGCCACAACGCTGGTGGAGCAGAACCTCTCCACTCCTAACTACACCGTGGAACGACTGGCACAAGACCTCTGCATGGATCGCACGGGACTTTACAAGAAGATGACAGCGATGCTTGGCAAGACTCCTACCGTCTTTATGCGTGGCATTCGTGTTGACCATGCTGTGCAATTGATCCGTGAGGGCAAACTCACCATGACGGAAGTGGCAGAGCAGTCGGGCTTCAGTTCTGCGAGTTACATGGCAAAATGCTTTCAGGAGGACTTGGGCAAGAACCCCTCTGATTTCAAGGGAAATCAACCATAGTGTCTTGTTGATTCAACGAGATTACCCACCGAAATCAACCAGATTGCTCTGTTGATTCTTCCTCATCATTCCCTTTCTATTCAATAATACCACTACCTTTGCAGCAGATTTACAAACTAACAACAAACCCATATGAAAAAGAAACTGACTTTCCTTGTTTCAATCTTATTAACCACCTTCTCCGCACAAGCACAAAAGGTGGAGTTCTACACCCCCAACACTGTCCGTATTGTGAAAGACAATGGACAGAGCGTTGAGAAGAAATCGCTGGTGGTGATTGCCTCGCCAGAGAATGTGAAGGTGAGCAAGACCCAGCAGGGCGATGCAACGATTTACAAATCTTCAGCACTTACCGTTACTGTGAAGGGAGGAAAGGTTTCCTTTGCCGACAGCAAGGGAAACTTCCTCACCTCTGAAGGCGAGTGTGCTTTCACCCCTATCACGAAGGGACCCGATACGGATGCTTTCCGTGTGAAGCAGACGTTCTCAGTGGAGGCAAATGAGGGCATCTATGGCGTGGGCATGTTGCAGAATGGCAAGATGAGCCTGCGCGGTGAGAATCGTCGTATGGAGCAGAGCAACTTGGAGGACTTTGCCCATTTCTATCAGACCATCAAGGGCTACGGCATCTATTGGGACAACTATTCACCCACGCGTCTGATCACTCCTGCTGAGGGCAAGGCTGGTGACATTGAGTTGGAGTCGGAAGTGGGCAAGATGGTGGATTACTACTTCATCTATGGTGGTAATGCCGATGGTGTGATTGCCGAAATGCGTCACCTCTCTGGTTCAGTGCCTATGTTCCCCTTGTGGACTTATGGCTTCCATCAGTGCCGCGAGCGTTACAAGTCGCAGCAGGAGTTGTTGGAGGTGGTGCATAAGTACCGTGACCTGAAGGTGCCTTTCGATGGCATCATTCAGGACTGGCAGTACTGGGGCAGCAACTACAACTGGAATGCGATGGAGTTCCTGAACCCTGACTTTGACCGTGCACAGGATATGATTGACGAGGTGCATAAGCAGCATGCACACATGAGCATCAGCATCTGGGCTTCTTTTGGTCCTGAAACGAAGGCGTACAAGGAGATGAAGCCAAAAGGTTTGATGCTTGACTTCGACACATGGCCTCAGAGTGGTCTGCCACAGTGGCCACCACGTCGTGACTACCCCAGTGGTGTACGTTGTTACGATGTGTATAGCAAGGAGGCACGTGACATCTATTGGAAGAACCTGTCACGTCTGCATAAGATGGGTATTGATGCCTGGTGGATGGACTCTACCGACCCAGACCAGATGGACTTGACTGAAGAGCAGCGTGACCAGCCCACAGCGATGGGTTCTTATCGCAGTGTGCGCAATGCCTTCCCGTTGATGACGGTGGGTGGTGTGTATGATAGTCAGCGTGCCGTAGATGAGAGCAAGCGTGTCTTCATCCTCACCCGCAGTTACTTTGCAGGTCAGCAGCGTTATGGTGCCAACACCTGGAGTGGTGACATCGGTTCTTCTTGGGACAGTTTCCGCAAGCAGGTACCGCTTTGCTTGAACTACACCTTGACTGCCAATCCCAATGTGAATGCCGACATTGGTGGCTTCTTCGCCAGTTCTTACAGCACGCAGGGACACAATTCTGCCACTCGCAATCCGCAGTATCAGGAACTCTTTGTGCGTTGGATGCAGTTTGGTGCTTTCACCCCGATGATGCGTAGTCATGGTGCTGACATCTATCGTGAGATTTATTACTTCGGCAAGCAAGGTGAACCTGTGTATGACGCGCTGTTGGATGCAGTGAAACTCCGTTACCGTTTCCTCCCCTACATCTACAGCCAGTCATGGCAGGTGACCAAGAATAACGACTCCTTCATGCGTGCCCTCTTCATGGACTTCAAGGCTGACAAGCAGACTTGGAACAACAACCGCCAATATATGTTCGGACACAATGTATTGGTTTGCCCTGTGGTTGACCCGCTCTACACCCAGGAGAAGATTGTCAAGACTGACCCTATGTCAGGTTGGGACAGACAGAACCTGCAGCGTGAAACTTACGCCAAGGTGGACTGGTCGGCTCAGAAGACCTTCAGCGTCTATCTGCCAGCAGGAGCACAGTGGTATGACTACTGGACAAATGCCCGTCTGAATGGTGGTCAGACCATCGAGGCAAGTGCTCCGTTGAACCACTCACCCCTCTACATCAAGGCTGGTTCTATCCTTCCATTAGGTCCTGATGTGCAGTATGCCAATGAGAATAAGTATGATAACATTGATCTGGTGGTTTATCCAGGTGCAGATGCTTCCTTTACCCTCTACGAAGACGAAGGTGACAACTACAACTACGAGAAAGGACAGTACTCGACCATCCTGCTTACATGGAATGACCGTAGCAAGACGCTCACCATTGGCAAGCGCACAGGTTCTTTTGCTGGTATGCCCGCCACTCGCACCTTCAACGTGAAGATTGTTGGTGGCACGACCAAAACGGTTACTTATAGTGGCAAAAGCGTCAGCGTGAAGTAAGGGAAAGCCTTCAAAACTCAATTATCAATTGTCAATTATCAATTATCAATAAAAAATTTATTACCTTTGCATTCAATTGGTAAAGTATTAGATAAGAATGTATAAGGTTTTAAAGTTCATCAGTGATACCCTCAGCGGTAAGGCGAGCATTTTTGTGATCCTTACCGCTGTGGTTACATTTTTCTTCCCCATGCTTTTTGAATGGGTGAAGGGTAATACGCAGACCATCATATTGGGCATCATCATGCTGACGATGGGACTGACTCTCACTCCCGACGATTTTAAGTTGTTGGCAAAGCGTCCGCTGGACATTCTCATTGGTGCTGCGGCACAGTTCACCATCATGCCCCTGGTGGCGTTCAGCCTTTCGTGGCTGTTCAGTCAAGTGCCAGCCTTTGCGCCTTACAGCACAGCCATGGCAATTGGCATCATTCTGGTGGGATGCTGTCCGGGTGGCGTGTCGAGCAACATCATGTCCTTCCTCTGTAAGGGCGATGTGGCATACTCGGTGGGCATGACCTGTGCATCCACGCTGCTTGCTCCTGTACTCACCCCTCTGCTGGTGCTGTGGTTGGCAGGTGAACGGGTGGATGTGGACGCTTGGGGCATGTTCCAGCAGATTCTCATCGTGACCATCATCCCTATTGCCATTGGCTTCTTCCTCAATGTGTGGTTGGGGCATAAGGAGGTGTTCAAGAAGATACAGGGCTGTATGCCTGGTGTCTCGGTGGCAAGTCTGGCATGCATCGTGGGTGGTGTCATCACTGCGGTGCATGACCCCTTGGTGGAGAATGGTATTGTGCTCTTCCTGCTCACCTTTGGCATGGTGTTCTGTCACAACACCATTGGTTATATCCTTGGATATTCTGTGGGCAGGATGTGTCAGTTCTCTGTGGCGAAGAAGCGTACCCTCTCTATCGAGGTGGGTATGCAGAATGCAGGACTTGGCACCAACCTCGCCATGACCTTCTTTGTGGCATCCAACCCGATGGCTGTGGTGCCTTGTGCCATCTCATGCGCTTGGCACAGCATCAGTGGCACGATTCTGGCGAACTTGTTTGCAAATGCAAAAGTAAAAAAATAAAACATGGTACTAAACTACATTTGGATAGCCTTTTTCCTGTTGGCAGCCTTGTGCGCCATCATTCAGTGTTTCATCGGCAACACGGGGGTGTTTGCTGATATTGTGGGTTCCACCTTTGAGAATGCCAAGACAGCCTTCGAGATTTCTATAGGACTGACAGGTGTCCTCTCCCTTTGGATGGGCATCATGAAGATTGGTGAAAAGGGTGGGGCAGTGAATGTGCTTTCACGGATGCTCAGCCCTCTCTTCACACGTCTTTTCCCTGCCATTCCCAAGGGACATCCAGCCACAGGACATATCTTCATGAACATCGCTGCCAACATGCTTGGCTTGGACAATGCAGCCACACCGCTGGGACTCAAGGCGATGGAGAGTATGCAGGAACTGAACAAGGAGAGAAATGAAGCATTGGCTCAGAAGCATGGATGGTCTGCGGAGAAGGTGGCAAGGCTCAATGAGACTGCCTCCAATCCGATGATTATGTTCCTGGTGCTCAACACCTCAGGACTCACCATCATCCCTGTCAGCATCTTGGTCTATCGTGCCCAACTCGGTGCTGCTCAGCCTACTGATGTGTTTGTGCCCATCCTTCTTGCCACCTTCGCTGCCACGTTGATGGGTGTCATCATCGTGAGCCTCTACCAGCGCATCAACCTCTTCCAGCCCGTGCTGATAGCCATTCTTGGAGGTCTGTGCCTCTTGGTGGCAGGTATGATTTGGGGATTCTCGCAGATGGAGAAAGAGACCATGGACTTTGTCAGCACCTTGGTGGCAAACGTCATTCTTTTCGGCATCATCTTGACATTCATCATAGCAGGTTTGGTGAAGAAAGTGAATGTCTATGAGGCTTTCATAGAAGGTGCCAAAGATGGTTTCACCACTGCCGTGCGTGTCATTCCTTATCTCGTCGCCATCCTCGTCGCTATTGGTGTGTTCCGTGCTAGTGGTGGTATGGACATCCTGATAGGAGGCATCAATTGGCTTGTGGAACTTTGTGGTGGAAACACCGACTTCGTGGCAGCCCTGCCTACAGCCCTGATGAAACCACTCTCGGGTTCTGGTGCACGTGGCATGATGGTGGATGCTATGACCACTTACGGTGCTGATTCCTTTGCAGGTCGTCTTGCCTGCATTTTCCAAGGCAGTACTGACACCACCTTCTACATCTTGGCAGTCTATTTCGGCTCTGTGGGCATTCGCCACACACGTCATGCTGTCACCTGTGGACTGCTTGCCGACTTGGCAGGCATTCTGGCTGCCATTGCCATTGCCTACTTCTTCTTTGGTTAAAGGGACAACAGACAACGGGCAACAGTCAACAGAATACAGACAACAAAAAAGGAGGATGCTCAAAACATCCTCCTTATTCTTTTGATCCCTTCCACAAGGGCATCCACTTCTGCTTTCGTGTTGTAGAGTCCGAACGAAGCCCGCACCGTTCCTTCTATGCCTAAGCGTCTCATCAGGGGTTCGGCACAATGGTGACCTGTCCGCACGGCTATGCCCAACCTGTCGAGCAACGTGCCCATGTCCAGATGATGAATGTCGCCTACCTGGAAACTGATGACAGCATCCCGCTGCTTCGCGGCACCAAAGATGTGCATGCCTTCTATCTGTTGCAACTGCTCCAAGGCATAACGGGTCAGTTCCTGTTCATGTGCCTCAATGTTTTCCATGCCCAAGCCACTCACATAATCCAATGCCGTTGCCAATGCATGGGTTGCCACATAATCAGGTGTTCCTGCCTCAAACTTATAGGGCAATTCGTTATAGGTGGTTTTCTCAAACGACACATTCTTGATCATCTCCCCGCCTCCCTGATAAGGGGGGAGTTTTTCCAACCATGCCTCCTTGCCATACAGCACCCCAACACCTGTAGGACCATATACCTTATGTCCAGAGAAAGCAAAGAAATCGCAGTCGAGGTCTTGCA
>JBGUGM010000143.1:0-4158 GCA_045111535.1 Bacteroidaceae bacterium | reverse complement strand
AAGAAGGCGCCGAAGTCGATGCACACGTCATCTCCTACGTCAACCGACTCAGCGACTACCTCTTCGTCCTAGCACGCAAACTGAACGCAGACGAGAAACACCCCGAAATAAATTTCCGAAAATGAAAAAAAATGCAGATTTATTTTGTATTGTTCTCACTTATTCGTAACTTCGCAGCCCAAAATAAACTAAAAAACTCAATATCATGTATTGGACACTTGAATTAGCATCAAAACTGGAAGACGCTCCTTGGCCAGCAACCAAGGAAGAACTCATCGACTATGCCACCCGTTCCGGCGCCCCACTCGAAGTGATAGAAAACCTCGAAGAGATTGAAGACGAAGGCGACATCTACGAATCCATCGAAGAAATCTGGCCCGACTACCCCTCGAAAGAAGACTTCCTCTGGGACGAGGACGAATATTAGTCCCTGCACACACTTTATCAAAACTTCTATATTAAACACGACAAAAATTGCGATTATGAGACAAACGAAATTCCTCACCGCCCTTCTCGCGGTGATGCTCTTGGCAATTCCAGCCATGGGTCAAAACAAAGGAAAAAGCCTTGAAGTATCCTTCAACTACCAGAAGCAGGCAGGACCTGGTTCCAACCAGTATGCCGTATGGATTGAAAACGACAAAGGGGATGTCGTAAAGACCCTCTTCGTCACCTCCTTCACTACCAAGGGACGTGCCCGTGGCAATGCACAGCCCCAACGCGGCTACGTCATGCGCCCAGCCTGTGTACCCACATGGGTGAAAGCATCCAAAGCCAGCGAAAAGACTGACCAGCAACTCGATGCCGTCACAGGAGCCACCCCACAGGCAGGAGGCGTACAGACCTTCACGTGGAACTTCACCGACCAGCAAGGCAAAGCCGTTCCACAAGGCACCTACAAAGTGTTCGTCGAGGCAACCCTCTACAACAACAGCGACATTCTCTACACAGGCACCTTCTCCACCAAGAGCAAGGCAGGCAACGTCGCCCTCACCTCCAAACTTACCGAGGCCGACGAACAACACAAAGACATGGTTACCAACGTGAAAGCCGTCATCAAGTAATAACAGCATTTCACCATTTGACCAATACAGCAGCCTCACTGTGCTCCCCGCCCTTCCGTTGTCTGTAGTCTGTTGTCCGTTGTCCTCCCAATCGCACTTCCGTTCGCCCCACCCTGTGTCTCCCACAAAGACATGCTTGTGTTGTTTGTAAAAGCACGAGTGCGTTGCCCGTAAAAGCGGGGGCATGGAAATGACATACTTGGGATTGTTGTCTTTTATCCTGTATAAAAAATAAATTAGGGATTTTTGTTTTTATTGAGTACAAACAATAAAATCACCAAAAAAAGTATGGTCGCAGTTCATCAACAAGGGTGAAATAGTAAAAAAGAGTATAACAAAAATTAAAGAAAGGATATGAAAATTGGTGATAAAGTTAAGTTTTTGAATGATGTGGGAGGGGGCAAGGTAGCGGGCTTCCGACCGGGTGGCATTGTGCTGGTGGAAGACGAGGATGGCTTCGACATACCGGTGCCACAGAATGAGGTGGTGGTGATTGAGGAGGCTCAACCATGCGCTGTGCGCAAAGAAGTGGTTAAAGAGAGGGAGAAGGCGACTGAGAAGGCGATGGAGCAGAAGGTGCAACAGAGCCTTGATGGCAGGGAGTACCTACAGTCGAAGACGGTGAAGGTGGATGAGGAGAGCGAGACAGATGAACAACTCGAAGCACGTGTGGTCAGACTGGAGATGACGGTGCAGAAGATGGAGACTGCCATGCAGCAGATGGAAACGAAGATTCAGAAACTGGAGTCGAACCTGACGCTGCTGGAGGCGAAGTTCAACCTGCAGAAGAATGAGCACACGATGGCAAAAAAGCCTCAACATCAACCACGTCCCCAATCTACTGCTTCGGACATCAAGACACCTGACATTCTCTGATTCAGTTGAGAGTTTAGAGTAGGAGGGTGAGGTAGAAGGAGAGTTCGGCGAGGAGGGTGACAGCACCACAGCAGTCGCCGGTGTAACCACGGAGTTTGTTCCAGATGAGGAGGAAGAGGAAGGTGACGGTGAGGATGGGAGCAAGGACGGCGAGCCACCAGATGGTGTCGGTCAAAAGAATAAGGGGCAGGGAGGGAAGCAAACCCTGCAAAGCAAGACTGATTGTCGCACCCATGCTGATGGGACGATAAACAGTCTTATTTTTTGCTTCTTCTTCACGACGTGCATAGGGCATGAAGTTGACAATCTGGGAGGAGAACATCTTCGCCAAAGGGTCGGCTGCCAAGATAGCAAGGACGGCTGTCATGGGGGGAAAGAACATGAGGATGCCACACAAAAGGGCGAAGTAGAAGATGAGGGCGATGACACCATAGGTGCCGATGTGGGAGTCCTTCATGATGGTCAAGATACGCTGACGGTCGGTACCTCCTCCAAAGCCATCGAAGAAATCAGCAAGTCCATCTTCGTGCAGGGCTCCTGTCACGAAAAGACGCACGATGACGGCAAGGATGACGGCGATGGGAAGTGGCAGGATATGGCACAAGCCGAAGAGGGTGGCTGCCATGATGCCACCTGTGAGCCAACCTGTGAGGGGCCAGTGTTCAACGACAGTGGCGTATGCTTCCTTGGGGGGCTGATGAAGTCGCCAGAAAGGAAGACGGGTGAAGAAGATGAAAGATGCGAAAATGCGGCTAAAAGTATTTGGTGATGTTTGCATTGGAGAAGTTATTCATTTCGTTCAACATACGGACAGCGGAATCGACGATGGGGAAGGCACAGAGGGCACCTGTTCCTTCGCCAAGACGCATACCTAAGGAGAGGAGGGGCTCGGCACCCATGGCATCGAGCATACGACGGTGACCACTCTCGTCACCACAATGTCCGAAGATCATATAGTGTTTGGCTTCGGGATGAAGTTGACAGGCTGCCAAAGCACAGGCAGTCATGATGAAGCCATCGACAAGAATCAGCATTTTCAGTTCAGCAGCACGGAGCATGGCACCAATGGCTGCCACCATCTCGAAACCACCAAAGTAACGGAGAACTTCTGTTGTCTGTTGTCTGTTGTCCGTTGTCTTCTTAAAACGTTCGAGGGCTTGATGGAGGATTTTACGTTTGTGGGTGATACCTGCGGAGTTGAGTCCTGCTCCTGCCCCAATGCACTCGTCGAGGGGGATGTGGCAGAAGAGGTGCATCCAGATGGAGGAGGGAGAGGTGTTGGCAATGCCCATCTCGCCCAAGCAGAGCACCTTGCAACCTTCAGCATGGCAAGCATTGACTAAATCGATGCCAACACGGAGGGTGCGGTCATATTCTTCTGGGCTCATGGCGGGTTCATGAAGGAAGTTACGAGTGCCACGGGCTATCTTGCAGTTGAGGATGCCGGGGATGTCGGAGAGGTCATAATCAACACCCACATCGACGATGCGGAGGTGGAAACCATGTTGACGACAAAACATATTGACGCCTCCCCCACCCTTGGTGAAGTTGATCATCTGTTGCCAGGTGACTTCGCGTGGAGAGACGCTGACCCTTTCACGTTCGATGCCATGATCGCCACCCAAAAGAAGATGGCAGGGATGCGCCAACGAGGGAGTGAGGGTCTGTTGGGCAAGGCATATCTGCATAGCCAGCGTTTCAAGACGCCCCAACGAACCTTTGGGCTTGTTGAGATTGTCAATCTTCTCTTGGATGAGGGAACGAAGGGAATCGTCGGGGGAAGTGATCTGAAAGGTGGGAGTCATGGGGAGTATGGTTATTTGATTTTGACGGGGATGCCGCTGACCATGAGGATGACCTCATCGGCATGTTGGGCAACGTATTGATTCATCCAACCCTGAAGATCCGTGAACTGGCGTTGGAGGGCGTTGGTGCTCACACCACCAGAACCAATCTCGTTGGTCACGAAGATGAAGGTGGCATCTTGAGAGGTGAAGCGGTCAAACTCGGATTTGAGAGCATCAAGAATAGTTGATAGTTGACAGTTGACAGTTGACAGTTGAGAATCAACCGGCGTGAAAAAATTCGTACACCAGAGGGTGATGCAGTCGATGACTGCCACACGTCCTGTGAGGTCGTGGCGACTGAGGTACTTCTCTTCTTCGATGTTGGTCCACTCGGAGCCACGTCGTGCCTGATGATGGAGGACACGTTGACG
>JBGUGM010000142.1:0-5329 GCA_045111535.1 Bacteroidaceae bacterium | reverse complement strand
CCACAAACGAACGTAAGTCTTGCTAACAAACGAACGTAAGTCTTGCCCACAAACGAGTTGCAAGATAGAGAATATTCTCTGTTTTATGCCAGAAATCGAGAATATTCTCGTTTTTTCCGATTTTTTGAGAATAATATTGCCACCCCCTCATATCGCCGTAACTTTGCATCAGATTCAGTTGAAACGAGCCCCCTCCAACTCACCCAAACGGGAGAGACAGGTAAGCGGAAGCGCGCACCGCAAAGGACTTCGAGCTGTCAAGTTTCAGGTTTCAAGTTCCAACTGTCAACGGTCAATTAAGCACTCGTTCTTTGACGTACTGATACAAGTTTTCTGAATTCCAACCTACGACCTTACTACTACGAACCTACGACCTTATCACTACGAACCCAAGGAGGAATAAAGGAGCACTAAAGGAACACCAAAGGTCAAGGGGGGAGAAAACAATCTCCACAAAATCGATGTCGTCGACGTCGGTTGGTCGATGTCGACGAGGTCGATTGATCGATGTCGACGAGGTCGGTTTAGAGGTTACGGAGGGACTCTATTGAAGCACACTCAAGAGTCTAATGGAAGAAAATAGTCGGAGAACAGTTGTGTTATCCTCGCTTATTCGTAGCGTTGGCTACGCCGAAGGTACTCACGCTCGACAATAAAAATGAAAAAAGTTATTCTTTCATTTTGTATTTCGCTCGATTTGCACTAACTTTGCCACAGAAAATAGAAAAAGGTCATTTATGCGCATTGACATCATCACGGTTCTTCCTGAACTGATAGAACCGTTTACACAAGAGAGCATTCTCGGACGTGCTCAGAAGAAAGGACTGGCAGAAATACACGTACATAACTTGAGAGATTACACGGCGGACAAGCACCGACGGGTGGATGACTACCCCTTTGGCGGTGCGGCAGGTATGCTGATTCAATGCCAACCGTTGGATGCCTGCATTTCAGCATTGAAGGCTGAACGGCATTATGATGAGATCATCTTCACCGCCCCTGATGGCGAGAAGTTTGACCAACCCATGGCGAACGAACTGTCGCTGAAGGAAAACATCATCATCATTTGCGGACACTACAAAGGTATTGATTACCGAATCAGGGAACACCTCATCACAAAGGAAGTCAGCATTGGCGACTATGTCTTGACTGGTGGAGAACTGGCTGCCGCAGTGATGGCTGACAGCATCGTACGAGTTATTCCTGGGGTGATTGGTGATGTGGAAAGCGCCCTATCCGACTCCTTCCAAGACAACCTGCTTGAACCCCCTGTCTATACACGCCCTGCGGAGTACCACCCCGTGAGCAATCCGGAAGAGACTTGGGCTGTTCCGGAAATTCTCCTATCTGGTCATGAAGCGAAAATCAAGGAGTGGGAATACGAACAGGCATTGAAACGCACAAAAGCCCTTCGCCCTGACTTACTCGACGAATAAAACATCAATCATAACAAAGCGGGCTATCTCCAATGGGAAGACAGCCCGCTTTATTATTTTCCATTAACTACGCGATTCTCAGACGTGTACCCATACGTGCCTCTACCACGTTGACCACATAGTCACCGAGTTTCTCGCATTCGTTGATGAGGTCCATATAGACCGTACCAACAGCGTAAGTGTACTTGTGGTTGTTCACGTCGCTGATGTTTTGCGACTTGAGTTGGTTGCGGAAGTTGTTGATTTCGTTCTCTGTGTTGAATGTACGATTCACATCGAAAGATTCCTTGCGACCAGCCATCAACTCGTTCATCTGTGTGAGGGCAGATTCGGTAAGGTCCATCATCTGGTGGATGTTGTCATATTGCTGATCGTTGAAATGTTCCTGCTTGCTGCTGTACTTGCGATTGATGGTACGAGCAAGATTGTAGCAGGAATCACCGATACTCTCCAATTCTGAAATCTCACGCAACATGGCACGAATCTTCGCTTTCGTCTCGTCAGACAAATGTGCATCACTCACTTGATCCAAGTATTTGGCAATCTCCAATTCCATGCTATCTGAGATGTCCTCATATTTCTCAATACGTGAAAACAGCTTATTGAAGTCTTTGTTTTGTGAACCCTTCTTGTTGGCTGTATTCGTGCTTGAGAGTACAAGCAATTCGCGCACCATGTCAAACATACGTTGCATACGGTCTGCAAAGGCCTGAATCTCCTTCTGTGCCTCAAAGACGGAAAGTTCTGGTGTCTTCATGATTCCGGCAGTAATGAAATGCAGACGGAAGTCTTCTTCTTCATCCACTTTCTTCGGCTTGATCACCCAGCAGACAAATTTCTCTATCTGAGGAATAAACCAGATGAGAATCATCGTATTGACCACATTGAACGTGGTATGAAAAGCTGCCAGCACGAAATTCAGCTTACCAGCGTTGGCAAGGAATGCAGCAGCACTGGCACTTTCTTTCGTCATTTCAACATCGTAGTCCACCCATCCGCAAACCATGTCGATGAAATAACGGAAGACGAACAGAATCCACAGAACGCCAAACACGTTGAAGAACATGTGGGCAAGGGCTGCACGGCGGGCTTGCGTGTTTGCCGAAAGAGCCGCGAGGTTTGAAGTGATGGTGGTTCCGATATTCTCGCCCAACACCAAAGCTATACCTTGATAGATGGGCATCGCACCCGTAGAACACAGCAGCATCGTGATGGCCATCACCGCAGCAGACGACTGCACACAGAAGGTCGTGACACCACCCAAGACGAGGAACACGAGTGTGGTCCAGAAGGAGTTTGGATCGAATGATTTGAAGAAGGAAGTGACGGCTTCGTTGTTTGCCAAATCCATTGACATGCCCGTCGCTTTCAAGGTTGTGAGACCTAACAACAAGAGACCAATACCAAAAAGGAAATCGCCAATGTAGCGATGCTTCTTCATGTAAATGAGAACGATACCGATGAAGAAACCTATATAGGACACGATGCTGATGTCAAATGGAGAAACTTCGCTACCCGATGTACCTACCGCCATGATCCAAGCCGTCAGTGTCGTACCGATATTCGCACCCATGATGACAGAAATGGCCTGTGCCAACGTCAACAAACCTGCGTTGACAAAGGAGACGGTCATCACCGTTGTTGCGGTTGATGACTGAACGGATGCTGTGACTAAAGTACCTGTCAACATTCCAGTAAAGCGGTTGGTGGTCATCGCACCGAGCACGTGGCGCAGTTGGGGACCTGCCATCTTCTGTAGGGCTTCACTCATGGCCTTCATACCAAACATGAGGAGCGCAAGCGAACCCAGAAGCTTGAAAATAATCCAAATTGACATATTGGTAAATCGAATCTATGGGGTAAATAATTAGTTTTTTGCCTTACAAAGGTACGTCATTTTTATGTTTGATACAAGATTTTATCGAAAAAGTTTGTAGAAAAACGAAAGATACAGTACCTTTGTGGTGAGAAAGCTAATATAAACCTATTTATACAATGAGAAAAATCATCTATTTGTTTTCCCTCGTGGCTGCCATGCTGGTGGCTACCCCTACTTTTGCCCAGAAAGCCAAGGGAACTTTTGAGACTGGCAACGGTACGTTCTTGCTGAACGGTAAGCCTTTCGTGGTGAAGGCCGCTGAGATTCATTACCCCCGTATTCCCAAACCCTATTGGGATCACCGCATTAAGATGTGCAAGGCATTGGGCATGAACACCGTGTGCATTTACATCTTCTGGAACATCCACGAGCAGCGTGAGGGCGACTTCAACTTCACCGACAACAACGATGTGGCTGAGTTCTGCCGCTTGGCACAGAAAAACGGCATGTATGTCATTGTTCGTCCTGGCCCCTACGTTTGTGCCGAATGGGAAATGGGCGGTCTGCCTTGGTGGTTACTGAAGAAGAAGGACATACGCCTGCGTGAGCGTGACCCCTATTTCATGGAGCGTGTGAAAATCTTCGAAGAGAAGGTGGGTGAACAACTGGCTCCGCTGACGATTCAGAATGGCGGTCCGATTATCATGGTGCAGGTGGAGAACGAGTATGGTTCCTATGGCGAAGACAAGCCTTACGTCTCTGAGATTCGTGATTGTCTGCGTGGTATCTACGGCAAGGATTTGACGCTCTTCCAATGCGACTGGTCTTCAAATTTCGAGAAGAACGGCTTGGATGACCTCGTATGGACGATGAATTTCGGTACAGGTGCCAATATCGACGACCAGTTCCGTCGTCTCGGCGAGTTGCGTCCCAATGCACCCAAGATGTGTTCAGAATTCTGGAGCGGATGGTTCGACAAATGGGGAGCGCAGCATGAAACCCGTTCTGCCAAGGACATGGTGGCTGGTATGGATGAAATGCTCTCCAAAGGTATTTCCTTCTCGCTTTACATGACCCACGGAGGAACATCCTTCGGACATTGGGCAGGTGCCAACTCTCCAGGCTTTGCGCCTGATGTGACTTCGTATGACTACGATGCTCCTATCAACGAATATGGTCATGCCACAGAGAAATACTACGAGCTGCGCAAGATGATGCAGAAGTACAGCGACAAGAAACTGCCAGCTGTGCCCAATCCTCCGATGCCTATCATCACTGTGCCCAAGTTTGAGCTGACGGAGTTTGCGCCCTTCATGGTCGCCATAACCAAGCCCGTCAATGGCACGCCCAAGACTTTCGAAGAGATGGACATGGGCTGGGGCACGATGATGTACTCAACCCGCCTGCCTGAGATTACTTCACAGAGCGTGCTCACCGGTGAGTTCCACGACTTCGCTCAGGTGTTTATCGACAATAAATATATTGGTAAGATTGACCGTGTGAAGAACGAGAAGTCGCTCACCATCCCTGCCGTGAAGAAAGATGCTGAACTGATTATTATCGTCGAGGGCATGGGTCGCATCAATTTCGGTCGCGCCATCAAGGACTTTAAAGGCATTGTCGGAAACGTTACGCTGACCACCGAGACCGACGATGTGGAGATGGTGCTGACGCCGAAGCAATGGATGAATGTGGCAATCCCCGATGACTACCAGACGGCTGTCAAGGCACTTGATATGGTGAAGGGTGTCAACGATCAGGTTGCTGCAGGCAAGGTAAAGGGAAGTGTTCCTGCACTTGCCTTTACACAGGGCTATGAGGGATCGAAGAAGCTCGGCGACATGATGCAGCCCGGCTACCACCGAGGCTACTTCAACCTCACTAAGGTGGGTGACACCTTCCTCAACTTCGAGACTTGGGGCAAGGGACAGGTCTATGTGAATGGTCACGCTTTGGGTCGCATCTGGAGCATTGGTCCTCAGCAGACGCTCTACGTGCCTGGTTGCTGGCTGAAGAAGGGAAAGAATGAGATTATTGTCCTTGATGTGGTAGGTCCTAAGGAGGCTGTGGTTTG
>JBGUGM010000141.1:0-2098 GCA_045111535.1 Bacteroidaceae bacterium | reverse complement strand
TTTGAAAGTTGCAAAAAAATATTTGAAACTTTCAAAAATAAATTTGCAACTTTCAAATTTTAAATTCAAAGTTTCAAATTATATTAGGTGTGCGTAAGCCTTCAAATTGCTTGTGCAGTAGCCTCTAAAATACTTGTGCAGGACATGTACAAATGCATGTGGCGAAGAGGTAATAATGGATATGGAAGGTGTAAGACAGATAAGGAAGCACATCCCTCTGGACGTGCTTCCTTATCTGTCTTTATGTTATTATTTATTGGAACAATGAAGGTTTAGTTCATGATGGCGAAGTAATCCACAATGCCGACGAGTTTGCCATGATCGGTGACGAGGAGTGAGTGAATCTTGTGACTGCGGAACATCTGCTGGATGGTGGTGAGTTTCGCTTCGGGGGAGATGGTTTTTGGAGTGGTGGTCATCACATCGCTGACGGGGATGTTGATGAAGTTCTCACGGGCTCCTTCGACAGCACGACGAATGTCACCGTCGGTGATGATGCCGAGTATCTGTTCTCCATCCATGACGATGCCGAGTCCGAGTTTGCCGCCACTGATGATCATGAGGGCATCGGAGAGCAGCATGGTGGGTGGCACGATGGGGAAGTTTTCAGTGTACATCACATCCTTCACACGAACGAGGAGTTTGCGTCCCAATGTGCCTCCCGGGTGGAACTGGGCGAAGTCTTTGGCTCGGAACTTGCGCACTTCCATAAGGGCACAGGCAAGTGCATCGCCCATCGCCATGGCGGCAGTAGTGCTGGAGGTTGGGGCAAGGTTGAGGGGACAGGCTTCGCGCTCGACACTGCACAGGATATGGTAGGTGGAGTGCTGTGCCAAGAGGGATTCGGCTTCGCTGGTCATGGATACGATGGGGATGTGGCGGTCTTCGAGCGAGGCGATGATGCGCAGAAGTTCGTCGGTGTTGCCTGAGTTGCTGATCATGAAGAGGATGTCGTTGTTCATAATCATGCCAAGGTCACCATGCAGGGCATCGAGGGCGTTGAGGTAGATGGCTGGCGTGCCTGTGGAGGCGAGGGTGGCTGCTATCTTGGCACCTACATGTCCTGACTTTCCCACACCTGTCACCACAACGTGACCTGTGCAGCGGTGGATGAGGTCCACCACCTGCTCAAACTGGTTGTCCAACTGCGGGATGAGGTCGAGCAGGGCTTGTGCCTCATCGCGCAAACAGCGTTCTGCGTATATCTTTGAGTTCTTCATCATGTCATGTACAATTTACCATGTACAATTTTAATCCATTAAACTTGCGATGACGGTATCGAGTTCGTTGAGGTAAAGCATGTTGGGACCATCGGAGAGGGCGTTGTCGGGGTCGGGATGCACCTCGAAGAAGAAGCCGTTGGCTCCGAAGGCTTTGGCTGCGAGCGCCATGGCTGGCACGAATTCACGATTGCCTCCTGTCTTGCCACCTGCGGCTCCTGGACGCTGCACAGAGTGGGTGCAGTCCATGATGACAGTATCGGTGAAGCGGTGCATGTCGGCAATGTTGCGGAAATCGACAGCGAGGTTGTTGTAGCCGTAGATGTTGCCTCGTTCGGTGAGCCACACGTTGTCGTTGCCACTCTCACGCACTTTCTGCACAGGGAACTCCATGTCCAAGCCCGAGAGGAACTGCGCCTTCTTGATGTTGACGATGCGTCCTGTACGGGCTGCTGCCACGAGCAGGTCGGTCTGTCGGCAAAGGAAGGCGGGAATCTGCAACACGTCTGCCACTTCGCCTGCGGGCTGTGCCTGACAACTCTCATGGATGTCGGTGAGGATGCGAAGCCCGTACTTTTCCTTGATGTCGGCAAGCATTTGCATGCCGCGCTCCAAACCAGGACCCCGAGAGGAGTGGATGGAGGTGCGGTTGGCTTTGTCGAAGGAGGACTTGAAGATGATGTCGAGGTCGTACTTCTCGTTGAGTCGCACCAATTCTTCTGCCACAGTTTCGAGGCATTCCATGGACTCTATGACGCAGGGACCTGCTATGATGGTGGGAGTCATTTTGTTAATTGAGAATTGATAATTGAGAATTGAGAGTTGAGAGTTAGAAATCGCCCAGCGCGTGGGCTGGTTAGAAGGGATAGTCACCGTTG
>JBGUGM010000140.1:0-20783 GCA_045111535.1 Bacteroidaceae bacterium | reverse complement strand
CTTCTGAACCATCTCATGTACCATTTACCATGTACAATGTACTATTTTTATTGAGATATGTGAGCATTTGACATCGCTCCATAACTCATCCGCACAGCCTCTTCGTCAGGCAGATTCTCCAAGAAGAACACAGGCACCAGTTCCAGAAGTTTCGACACCGTGTCGCTTGTCCCCACATAATCACGTCTGTCCCACTTCATCACCGAGCACGAAGGCAGCAAAGAGGCATATCCCTCAATGGCATTCATGTGGCGTATCTTGTTGTGAGGTGCCTGTTTCAGTTGCAAGAACCCACCAATGGGCGCCTCTACATTGCGGTAGCAGGGTGTCTTACCACTCCAAGGTGAGCCGAACACACGTGCAATGCCGTCGTCACATACACGCACCACAGGATTGTCGTCATTCATCAAATCAGTGTCTGGAATGTATTTCAGCCAGTTCTGCGTGTGAGTACTTTTTCCTGTACCACTCACACCCAGGCACAAATAGCCACGCCCATCCTTCCGTATTACAGAGGCATGCATCAGCACCGTCATCTTGTCGGCACCTGCAAAGGCATACATCATCATCAAGGCGTTGTTCAAACCAAAGTTGCGCATGGACTCATTACCATTCAAACATACTGTAGCAGAGGAAAACTCGGCATTTGCCTGCATCAGACAGCATTGCCTGCCATTCACGTCACTCACCAGTATTTGATAGGCTCCATCATCCAAACGATACACTCCATGATTGTTTCCTCCACAATCAAACTGCCCAATCTCCTTCCCTTTTTGTGAAGGGCGCCAAGCATCATCTACCGTCAAATCAAAGAGCAAGGATTCACCATCAGAAACCTCTGCCAATCGGAAAGGCTCACTCGATGGCAACAACGCCTCCGTATTCTTCCCGTCGCAGAAATTCACACGATAATTGTGTCGCCCCACTCTATAATACACACTCCTCATCTTATTCTATCCACACGGCTTTCGCCCATGATGTTTTCAGATATTTTTCATTGAAAGCCCATGAACTGCGGGCATATTTCTCGAACGGAATAAACATTGTAACACCACAGCACTGAGCATCGTCAATTTCCACCATGTTCCTGGGATAATCGCTGTACCACCTTCCTGCATGCATACAGGTAACCACCTTCGCTGTTTCCTCTTTCCATTGAGCATACTCCTCTGTACCAAGCACATTCAGCATGATGCCCTGCATGTCGAGATAATCAGGATACACGGTAGTCCACGACGGGTAACGAATATAATTCAACATGGAATTAGTGTCCAGCGAAAGCATTTCTGAGCGATGAGCCGACACGATGGACTTCATGTATGTAGCATAATCATCCAAGGCACTCGTGTTCACAGAAGAAATAACTAATCCCACAGAAGACTGATACTGGCGCAGATACGCCTTGAGCATCTCGTTCGTGCAGTTCTCCTTCAGGAACATTGCCCTGGTCATAGTCTTGTAGTTTGCCCCCTCCGCAGGAATCTCAGCAGGAGAAGCCACCAGACATTTCGTGACATGGCGCAGTTCGTATGCCACCTCAATGTTCTGCATGATACAGGCATCGAAGAAGATGAAATCAAAATTCTCACCCTTCAAAGCACTTGCCAAATCCTCTATGTTCATCTGATTACCCTCCAGATACTTGTTGGTAGAATCCTTGCCATTGTCCAAGCCAAAAGATTTTCTTATCACGGATGCTTCATCGGTCATGTCACCGCTATAAGTCGATGGCGTCCAACCTGATGCGTGTGACCACATCACCAGTCCATAACTGTCAGCAGGATAATGGCTTTTCACATAATCGATGAATACCTCCAATTGTGCAACAGATGCGGAATTGACATCTTCCTCGTACGTTACAACGGGTTGCAAATCCGTCAGACTCGTCTTCTTGGTGTTCTTATCCACTACATAGATACGTGGAAACTGGATGTCATCCAGATAAATCACCAACCGGTCTGCCACAGACAGTGTGTCGTTATTCATCCCTATCAGCATCTCTGCCACGTCCTTTGACGCAGCATTGTTCAGCGAATTTTCTGCCACCATATACACCATCACCGTTCGGTTTTCCGCATAAGGAGAAACAACTGACGGAATGTCATCATCTTTTGAACAGGCAAAAAACGAACAAGTTGCAAGAACGGCAAACGTCATTCTTGCAACTGTACCATATACTCTGTCCCAAAGATTATTCTTTTTCATTGACAAAAGAGTCCAAAGGATGCCTAAACTGGAAGCCATCTATCGGCATAATCTTCGTGTAAGGATTGTCGAGATAGCGCTTCTTGATTTTGTAATACTTTTTCGAAAGTTTCTTCCGCTTCGTCGAGTAAAACACCGCTGGAGTCTGGTGATCTTTCTTCAACGTGCCCTCCATATACTCTTTCAACTGTAAACTAAACTCAGAACGGAAAGGCAAGAATTTTGTCTTCTTCATCAAGTCAAAGCTGTCCACCTCGTTGATGAAAGTGATGTAAACCACAGAGTCCGTCAACTGCTGACACACACCAAACAGATACACTTTCCCTTTGCCCCTGCCATATTGTGTTGGCTTTTCCTTCGCCATTGTCACCAATGACACCAGCACCAACGCCATCATTGTCAATAGAACCTTCTTCATCATCCTAAATATGTCTTCAACAAACGGCTCTTCGACTGTGAACGCAAACGACGAATTGCCTTCTCCTTGATTTGACGCACACGTTCACGAGTCAGATTAAAGCGGTCACCAATCTCTTCTAATGTCTTCTCTGGTTCACCCAATCCAAAGAACATCTTGATGATTTCTTTCTCACGGGTAGTCAAGGTATCCAAAGCACGTTCTATCTCTTTCTGTAAAGACTCTGTCACCAACGTGCGGTCAGCAGAAGGAGAATCAGGATTGGAGAGAATATCCAACAGGCTGTTGTCCTCACCCTCCACGAATGGTGCATCCACACTGATATGACGCCCACTCACCTTCATCGTGTCTGCCACCTTATCAACAGGCAAATCGAGTTGTGCAGCCAATTCCTCCGGTGAAGGACGACGCTCATTCTCCTGTTCAAACTTAGAGAAAGCCTTGCCAATCTTGTTAAGGGAACCCACCTGGTTCAAAGGCAGACGCACGATACGGCTCTGCTCAGCCAATGCCTGCAGAATTGACTGGCGAATCCACCACACAGCATACGAAATAAATTTGAAACCACGTGTTTCGTCAAACTTCTCCGCAGCCTTAATCAAACCTAGATTGCCCTCATTGATGAGGTCGGGCAAACTCAAGCCCTGATTCTGATACTGCTTAGCCACAGAAACGACGAAACGAAGGTTCGCTCTTGTCAGTTTCTCCAAGGCTCTTCTGCCTTCGACACCGCCCTTGCGAATCTTCGCAGCCAATTCTACTTCTTCCTCAACAGTGATTAACTCCTCACGACCAATTTCCTGCAAGTACTTATCCAACGAAGCACTCTCACGGTTCGTGATTGACTTGGTAATTTTTAATTGTCTCATACTTTACGCGTAAAAAAGCGTGCAAATATAGCACATTTTCTTCGAAAATTCAAATCTTTCACATAATTTATGATGAAAGAAGGGCTTTTTATTTGAGAAGTCGTGTGAAAGCCTCAGGATAAGGTGTCTCAAATTTCAGTTCCTCGCCTGTGATCGGATGACGGAAAGCAAGTCGATAAGCATGGAGACAGAAACGTCCAGCAGGATTGCTACGGTCTCCATAAGCCTCAACGGTGCTACCATACTTATGGTCACCCACAATAGGATGATTGAGGTCGTGCATGTGGACACGTATCTGGTTTTTACGTCCTGTTTCGAGTTTGAATTCAACAAGGGAATAGCCGTTCTTGCGTTGCAGGGTGCGATAATGAGTCACAGCCTGTTTGCCACCATTATCGTAGGGTGCAGAATAGGAAATAAACATACGGCTATCACTAAGCCACGATGTGACTGTACCCTGGTCTTTCTCCATTTCTCCCTGAACAACAGCCACATAACGGCGGTCAGTCACAATCTCCTGCCAGTTGTCCGTGAATATCTTCTGAATGTCACGACGTTTGGCAAAGAGGAGAAGTCCTGAAGTGCCTCTATCCAGACGATGCACCGTGTGGACAGAGAAAGCACGGCTTTGACGCTTCACGTACTCATCGAGTATCGCCTTCACATTTTCGTGACGGTCACCAGGCATCGCATTGGTCAGGATGCCCTCTTTCTTCTCCACCACCAGCATGAAGGCATCTTCGTAGATGATGCGCACCCAAGGATTGGAAAAAGCGTGTTTGTGACGATTCTTCGCCACCTGCACGATTTGTCCAGGCTTGAGAGGATAGTTGTACTGCGTGATGATCTCCTTATTGACATACACCATACGCTGACTCAGGTACTCCTTTGCCTTGGTGCGCGAAATGCCCGAAATCGTGTTCATCAGAAACTGCATCAATTCAGCAGGTTCTTTCACCATGTAAGTAGTGTAATGATTGGCTGCTTTATAATCGGAATACGTGCTCATTTTCTTCTTTCTAATAAGACGACATTCTCCACATGCTGAGTGTGCGGGAACATGTCGACTGGTTGTACTTTCATCACCTTGTAGTCAATATCAAGTAATTGAAGGTCACGTGCTTGCGTAGCAGGATTGCAACTAACATATACGATACGACGAGGGGCTGCAAATAGGATGGTGTCGATGACATCCTGATGCATACCGGCACGAGGTGGGTCCGTGATGATAACATCAGGGCGGCCATGCACCTCAATGAATTCCTTGCTGAGAATGTCCTTCATGTCACCTGCATAGAAAAGGGTGTTGGTGATACCATTGATGTCGGAATTCACCTTAGCATCCTCGATGGCTTCAGGCACATATTCAATGCCAATCACCTGACGGGCTTGACGTGCCACAAAATTGGCTATAGTGCCCGTGCCCGTATATAAATCATACACCAATTCATTGCCTGTCAATTCCGCGAAATCACGTGCCACTTTGTAGAGTTCATACGCCTGTTCCGTGTTGGTTTGATAGAACGACTTAGGACCCACTTTGAAACGCAAGTTTTCCATCTCCTCAAAGATATGATCCTTCCCTTTCACCACATGAATCTCTTGGTCAGCAAATGTATCATTAGCTTTATGATTATCAACATAAAGGAGTGATGTAATTTGAGGAAAGGTTTCACTCAAATGTTGCATCAAACCATCTGCTTGTTTCTGTTCCTCCGGGGTGTCAATTCTGAACTGCACGAGGAACATCAACTCACCCGTATTTGAAGTACGAATCATGAGTGAACGAAGCAGTCCTTTGTTCTGTCGGAGGTCATAAAATTCAAGTCCATTTTGAAGGGCATACTGACGAATGTCATTACGTATCCGATTGTTGATGTCATCCATCAAGTGGCATTCAGTGATGTCAAGAATCTTATCAAAGGCTCCTGTGATATGAAAACCCACAGCCGCCATCACATCATAACGAACATTCTGCTTCACTTCCTCCTCCGTAAGCCAGCGCTTATTGGAAAAGCCAAACTCCAGTTTGTTGCGATAGCCATAGATGTTTTTGCTGCCAAGAATCGGCATAAACTCAGGTAATTCAATCTTCCCAATCCGTGTTAGATTGTCGTAGATCTGTTGCTGTTTAGCACGCAGCTGCTCTGTGTATTGAAGGCATTGCCACTTGCAACCTCCACACACACCATAATGACGGCAAAGAGGTTCCATTCGGAGTGGCGACTTCTCATGGATTTTAACAGCCACAGCCTCCATGTAAGAACTCTTCTTTTTCTTCACTTGCAAGTCCACCACATCACCAGGAACCACAAAAGACACAAAGACCACTTTGTCCTCAATTCGTGCCAAAGCCTTGCCTTCTGCAGCACATGCTGTGATAGTGACATTTTCAATCAATGGGAGCTGTTTCTTCTTATTACGAGCCATAAAAATGTGTCATATTTTGTTAATTTGGCTGCAAAGGTAGTAAAAAATGAGGAATTAGGAATGAGGAGTTGCGAGTTTTTCGTACCTTTGCAAAGCAAAATGTTGCATTTGTCATATTTGCGAAGAAAATGGAAGTTCAAAACATCGTGAAATGGGGATTCATCGGTTGCGGTGAGGTGACGGAGAAAAAGAGTGGTCCTGCTTTCGGCAAGATAGAAGGAAGTGAAGTGGTGGCAGTGATGAGTCGCGACAAAGACAAGGCGAAATCGTATGCAGAGCGTCATGGTATCAATAAATACTATGCTGATGCCCAGTCTTTGGTGAGCGACCCCGAAGTGACTGCCATCTATATCGCCACTCCCCCATCCTCTCATGCCACCTTTGCCATCATGGCAATGAAAGCAGGCAAACCCGCCTACATCGAAAAGCCCTTGGCGGCAAGTTATGGGGATTGCTTGAGGGTGAATCGTATCAGTGAACTCACAGGTATTCCATGTTTTGTGGCTTTCTACCGACGCTACCTTCCCTATTTTGAGCGAGTGAAACAGATGTTGATGGGGGGAGAAATAGGAAAGATTTTGACCGTGCAGATACGTTTTGCTGTTCCACCCAGAGAATTGGACCATAAAAGTGGAAAAGAAATGCCGTGGAGATTACAGCCAGAAGTGGCTGGAGGAGGTGGATACTTCTATGACCTCGCGGCACACCAAATAGACTTGCTACAATACTGGTTCGGTCCTATTATGGAGGCAGAGGGATTCTGCCAAAATATGGCAGGGTTGTATAAGGTAGAAGACACGTTCAATGCCTGTTTCCGATTCAGCAATGGACTGACAGGTAGTGCATCGTGGTGTTTTGTGGCACATGAATCAGCACGAAGAGACAGGATCTCCATTGTCGGAACAAAGGGGAAGGTAGTTTTTTCTGTGTTTGATTATGAGCCCATCGTGCTCGATACAGAGCGTGGACAGGAACAAATCATTGTGCCCAATCCTCCCCATGTGCAGATGGGACTGATTGAGAAGGTGGTGAGGCACTTGCAAGGAAAAGAGAAATGCGATTGTGACTCACTCAGTGCCACACCCACCAATTGGGTCATGGACAGAGTGTTAGGCAAAATCTAAGGAGAAGAAGAAGCAGAGTTATGTGTGACGGACTGAAAAGAATCTTGTGTGCAGCATCGCTGATCACTGCCCTATGCTTGACCATCAATGCTCAGGAGGATTCCATTCCTGCCAAAAAGCCCTCTCTACCCTTACGCATCATGAGCGGAGTAGAGCACTTCTTCATGGGTTGCGACACGAATTACGTCACACCCCAGAAGTACAGTTTGACCGCTCAGTTGGAATTGTCTTACTGGCACGACTACTACTTTCTGCGATCATCGCAGACAGACAACACAATGGTCATCCAGTCTGACCCTTCGGTCATCCTCGGAGGATACATCTATTACAGCATCTTTGGATATGGTGCCGTATGGAATCTGAATGACCTCGGCATCAAGGCAGGCAAAACCAACGGCACCTCACTGCGGCAATCATTTGTCATCCACACTGCAAAGATTTTTGCCGAATATTACACCTTCAACTCCGGTAAAGGAGCGGAAATCAGGAGTGTGAGTGGCATAGACACAAAAGGCAAGGACAGGACGTTTCACGGTCTCGATTCCAGATGCAACGGATTCAATGTTGTGTATATGTTCAACAACCGTCACTTCTCTTGGCCTGCCGCCTTCGGAGCCAATGCCGTGCAACGAAAGAGCTGTGGCAGTTGGAGCGTCGGTTTCCAGTACAACCACCAAAAGATCACGTTCGACAAGGACGAACTGCCTGACTACATCAAGCAAGACATCGACTCCACACTATTGTTCAACAAGGTGAACTACCAAGACTACAGCGTGAGCGTGGGATACAACTATAATTGCGTACTGGGACGCAACGTGCTCTTTGCCATCTCGTTCATTCCAGGAATCGGATACCGAAGGTCGAACATCACTGAGGCACAAACCACGAAGCACTCCATCCTGAACAACATCTCAACAGACCTCAACCTGCGCATGTCCGTGTTTTGGAACAACACCAGAATGTTTAGCGGGTTGATTCTCGAGACACACACCTACGACTACCGCAAAGATAAATTCGGTCTAACCAACACCTATGGAACGCTCAAATATCTGCTAGGCGTAAACTTCTGGAAAAAACCGAAGCCGAAAGAACAATAAAAACTAATAACTAACATCTACAACTAATTTGAATCGACAAACCAAATGAATATGATCAAGAAACTACACACTATTTCTTTTCTGTTATGTGCATCGCTCTCAAGCTTTGCACAAGATAAGAATTGGATTGATGTAACCGATGCATACATCATCAATCCACGATTCGACAATAACGACATCACCACGGGATGGGAGGGTACACAATTGGGGGCCTACAATCCTGTGGAGAATGCTGAGCACTACGAAAAGACATACGACACCTACCAGCAACTCTCTGGCTTGAAGGCGGGCATTTACCGTATCAGCCTGAATGCCTTCTATCGTTATGGAGATGCCAACAGCGACTACAGTGCGTATAATTCTGATAACCGCGAAGACTATCAATATGCACGTCTGTATGCCTATTCCAGCAAAAATTATTATGATTCTCCCATTGTATTGGCTTCGTCCGCTGCGCTTGAGAGTTCGTTGGGCGGTGATGTCAGCTACGTGTGGTCAGGATGGTGCATTCCCAACAACATGGAAGCCGCCCACTACTGGTTTGAGAAGGGCTATTACAATAATTACGTGGACTGTGAAGTGGAGAATGACGGCGTGCTGACCCTTGGCATCCGCAAAGATGAGTGGATTGGAATGGACTGGACTTGTCTAGACAACTGGAAACTGGAGTATTGGGGCACTATAGTCAATGTCACCTCTATCACCCTTTCGGAGACGAATGTGGAATTGACTGAATCGGAGGTTCATGACCTCACAGCCACGGTGGCTCCCTCCAATGCGACCTATCTAAATGTCAGCTGGTCATCTACCAAGGAGAGCGTGGCGACCGTGGACAGCAAAGGACAAATCACCGCTGTTGGCGTGGGTGTGTGCTACATTGTTGCCACCGCCAAAGACGGAAGTGGGAAGAAAGCACAATGCAAGGTGACTGTGAAGAGAGAAAATCCGTCTGCTGAGAATTTGGTTATCAATGAAATCATGGCAGCCAATGTAGATGTCTATCTTGATCCATCACAGAACTACGGCAGTTGGGTAGAGTTGTATAATCCAACAGATAGAAGTGTCGCATTGGGAGGTCTCTACATCACAGATGACCCCAAGAACCTAAAAAAACATCGCCTGCTGAATTCCTACGGAGCACTGCCTGCTCATGGCTATGCCCTACTGAATTTTGACCACCACGAGGTATGGACAGCCGCTTCGTATCGGCAAATAGATGACAAATTGGATTGTGACGGTGGCATCATCATCATCTCTGATGGTACAACCATCTTCGCTCAGCAAGACTATCCCGAAGCTATTTCACGCACATCATACGCCCGAACAACGGATGGCGGTTCCACATGGGGCGTGACCAGCAAACCGTCGCCTGGCACTTCGAATCAAGCCGCTAGAGGGTTCGCCACCCAACAACTAGGTGCCCCTGTCGTGGACAAAGATGGACAACGTTTCAACAACATCTTACAAGTGAGTGTGAACATCCCCAAAGGGGCTACGTTAATATACACCACCGACGGCACAGCCCCGACACCTGACAATGGCGACATTTCGAAAACAGGCATCTTCAAAGTGACCAACACCACCTGTTACCGTTTCCGCCTGTTCCAAGACGGTTATCTGCCCTCACAAGTGGTGACACGCACCTACATCCTCGACAATCAGGACTACCCCTTCCCGATTGTCTCCGTGGTGACAAAGCATGATAACATCTATTCAAAGGAGTATGGCGTGTTCCAGAAGGGACCTAATGGACGTCCTGGAAACGGACAAAGCAGCAACTGCAACTGGAACATGGATTGGGACAGACCTGTCTCGTTCGAATACATTACTGACGACAATCAATATCTCATTTCTCAGGAATGTGACCTCTCCGTTTGTGGTGGATGGACACGGGCATCAAACCCGAAGTCGTTCAAATTGAAGGCAACTAAGACCTACGACATGAACAATTTTTTCCAAGCGCAATTCTTTGAGGAGAAGCCATACATTAAGAATAAGACGCTACAAATCCGTAATGGTGGTAACGATGGCGGTTGTCGCATCAAAGATGTTGCCATTCAACAGGTCGTTTCACGCAGCGGTCTTTATGTTGACCATCAGGCATGGCAACCCGTGCATGTATTCATCAACGGAAGCCACTATGCTGTGCTGAATATGCGCGAACCCAACAACAAGCACCATGCCTACGCCAACTATGGTATCGACACCGACGAGATGGATCAGTTCGAGGTCTGTCCCGACTCTGGTTATGTGCAGATGGAAGGCACCAAGGACAGTTTCAACCACCTGCTGGAACTGAGCCAGAATGCGGCTGACGAAAAGACTTATGAAGAAATAACTCAGATGCTGGACATCGATGAATACATCAACTATATGGCAGTGGAGCTTCACATCGGTAACTGGGACTGGCCACAGAACAATGTTAAGGGATTCCGTGCCAAGAACGATGGCAAGTTCCATTTCGTGCTTTTCGACCTTGACGGTGCTTTCAGCGTGGGGTCTGGCGATATGTTCAGCACTTTCTTCAACAAGGAGAATTACCGATTTGACGGTTTGCATGGCTATGACTATTCGAAGAATGTAAGCATTGAGGGAATGCATAACAACGGACAAATTGAGGTAGTGACGCTGTTTAAGAACCTGCTGAAGAACGATTCGTTCAGGAAAAAATTTATTGATGCATTCTGTCTAGTGGGTGGTTCTGTGTTCCAACAATATAAGGTGGAAGAGATTGTTAATGAAGCAAGTAATAAGCTTGCTACGGGTGGGTATGTGAATCCTTGGAGCACAGCCAATGAGGTGATGAGCAAATTGGGCTCTCGCAATCATAACGCTACACAAGCACTGCAGAATTGTGAACACATGCAGTTGAATGGTGTAGAGCGTCAGAAAGTACAGTTGGCGGCAAACATCGAGGGTGCTAAGGTGATGCTGAATGACATGGAAGTGCCCTACGCAGAGTTTGACGGGTATTTGTTTGGCCCTGTCAAACTGAAGGCACAGGCTCCTACGGGGTATCGCTTCGCAGGATGGGTGAATGCGGGAACTACGCAGAAAAAAAGTGTCTTTGCCACAGGTGAACAATGGAAATATTATGATGAAGGTTCACTGGACGGTGTGAACTGGAAAACATCATCTTACAGCGACACCCAATGGAAACAGGGTGCTGCTCGCATCGGATACGACTACAACAACTGGCACACAGGACTCAACACAGAAACGACGGGCTATCTGCCGACGTACTATTTCCGCAAATCGTTCAATCTTGTCACTGCTCCGTTGGCTACGGACGAGTTTGTGTTGGATTACGTCATCGACGATGGCATGATTGTGTATGTCAACGGAGTGGAAGCTGGACGCTACAACATGCCTTCTGGCACCATGTCATACAACGATGTGGCAACTACTTATGCACATGACAATCCAGACACGGGACAAATGACACTGAAAGGTTCACTTTTCAAAAAGGGTAAGAACGTGATTGCCGTGGAGGTACACAACAACAATACGACCTCGAGTGACATTCTGTGGGATGCTTCACTGTCCACCATTGTACAAACTCAGACGCATGAATATGTGTCAACAGATGCCGAATACACTTTGCCTACATCAGGCACACAAAACATCAAGGCGGTGTTTGAAGAGATGCCTGAAGCAGACATGCTGGCAGAGGGCATCACACCTGTGCGCGTGAATGAGGTCAGTGCTGCTAATTCCATCTACGTCAACGACTACTTCAAGAAAGATGACTGGATTGAATTGTACAACACAACGGAAAAGGCGATTGACATTAAAGGTATGTTCCTTACCGACAAAGCTGAAAACCCCAAGAAGTATCAAGTGCCATCCGATGACGTGCATATCAACACCATCATTCCTGCACATGGATACAAGGTCATCTGGTGCGACAAACGTGAGAACATCGGCAAGGACATCCATGCAGCTTTCAAGCTCGCATCAGAAGGCGGTGACATCGTCATCACAACCGAGGCATACGCTGACACACTCCACTATGATGCACATACGGGCATACAAACGTGTGGACGCTATCCTGACGGTGCTAACGCCACCTACGTAATGAATATCCCCACTATTGCCAAGGCAAACATATTGGGCTCTTACGACACGCTCTATGTGAAGCCCGTCAACCCAACACCAGAACCTGATGCCATTCAGTCGTACACGAAGGAAGGAGGTATCACCATCGCCTACGTGGATGGTGTGGTGAACATCAAGAGTGAGGATGCTCCCATCAGAACTGCTGACATCTACAGCATGTCGGGTATGAAGATGACGGCGACCAGCTTTACCAATGCTGGCAACCAGTTCGTGTCCATCCATGTGGAAGGGTTGCCGAAAGGCATCTACCTAGTTAGTGCCACAACAACGGAGGGAAACGAGTGCCACATTAAATTTGTGGTAAAATAAAACTTTGTTTTAAACAAACGGCAAAAAAAAACATCCAATAATATTGACAAAAACAATCTGAAGATACAAACCTCAAAAAAATGAAGAAACTATTTACTACGTTACTCTTGACCTCAGCATCGCTAATGGGCTATGCGCAGGTGTGGATTGACGTGACGGACAAGTATGTCACCAATCCACGATTTGACAACAATGACTACAAGACGGGATGGCTGGGAGACCAGTTCAGTGCTAACAATCCGAAGGGGAATGCAGAGCACTACAACAAGAATTATGACACGTACCAAAACCTGACGGGACTGACTCCTGGAAAATATCGCGTGAGTGTGAGTGCTTTCTATCGCATGGGTGATGCGAACAACGACTATTCGACGTGGAAGAGCGGTAATTACAGAAGCAGCATGAAGGCGAAACTTTATGTGACGACTACAAGCGGCACAAAGACAGTGGCTATCACACCTGCCTCGGAGGAGAAGTATGACCAACAACCTGCTACAGGCAGCTGGTCGGAGGTGAAGGATAATAACGGCGGCAACGATTGGGGCTGGGGCTGGGGAGGCGGCTGGGGCTGGAATCCTTCCTACTATATTCCAAACAATATGGAAGCTGCGAACTATGCGTTTAAGGACGGGAAATACGTGAACACCATCAGTTGTGAGGTGGGTGCTGACGGACAACTGACCATCGGCATCAAGAAGGAATCAAAATTGGATAATGACTGGACATGCCTAGATAACTGGAAGGTGGAGTATATGGGCAGTACGGATGACATCGCTGGTGGTATCATCATCAATGAGATTATGCCTGCAAACGTGGATGTGTATCTTGACCCTTCGTTCAACTATGGCAGCTGGGTAGAGTTGTACAACCCTACAGACGTGGGCTTCACACTGGGTGGTCTGTATGTGACAGATGATCCGCAGAACCTAACAAAACACCGTCTGATTGAGGATTACGGCACGCTACCTGCTGGCGGTTTCGCCATTCTGAATTTCGAACATTTCGAGATATACACGAAACCATCGTACCGCCAAATTGACGATAAGTTGGATTGCGATGGTGGAAAAATCATCATTTCAGATGGTAAAAAGGTGCTGGCTGAACAGGAGTACCCTGCTGCTATTGCACGTACCTCATACGCCCGCACAGAGGATGGCGGCGAGACTTGGGCAAGGAACGGAAATCCATCACCAGGTGCTTCGAATCAGACAAGCGGGAAATTTGCTGAAATACAATTGGATGCACCTGTGGTTGACAAAGACGCACGTGTTTTTTCGGGAAGTATGCAGGTGACTGTTAGTATACCAGAAGGGGCTACATTGAGGTACACGACTGACGGCACTGCCCCCACCCTGACGAATGGCAAAGTTTCATCGACGGGTGTGTTTACAGTGAATAAGACCACATGCTACAGGTTCCGCCTTTTCAAGGACGGTTATCTGCCTTCGATGATTGCTACGCGTACATATATATATAAAGATAAAGAATATCCATTGCCTATCATCTCAGTAGTAACAGACGACAAGAACCTGAATTCGGAGGAATATGGTGTGTTTGTACGAGGCAAGAACGGACGAAAAGGTGGTGACCCAAATGCTGACCCCGCCAATTGGAATATGGACTGGGATAGACCTGTGTCGTTTGAGTACATTACCGATAAGAATGAGTGTGTTGTATCTCAAGAATGTGACCTGACGATGTGTGGCGGTTGGAGCCGTGCATGGACTCCGCATTCATTTAAGCTCAAAGCAGGAAAGGCATACGATTTCCAAAACTTCTTTGCTGCACAACTCTTCGATAATAAACCCTACAACAAAAATAAAACGTTGCAAATTCGCAACGGTGGTAACAATGTGCAGACCTACACTAGTGGTGCTGGAAATCAGATTGGCGGTCGCATCAGGGATGCCATCCTACAACAGATTATTGCCCGTAGTGGTATGGACATTGACTATCAGGAGTGGCAGCCTGTGCATGTGCTCGTGAATGGTAAGTATTATGCGACCTTGAGCATGAGAGAGCCGAACAATAAGCATCATGCATATGCGAACTACGGTATGGACTCAGACGAGATGGATCAGTTCGAAATCTGTGCAGACTCTGGGTATGTGCAGAAGGAAGGTACGGATGAAGCATGGAAGCATTTGGTGGAACTGAGTGAAACTGCCAAGGATGAAGATTCTTACCAAGAAATCTGCCAGTTGTTGGAGATGGATGAGTATATCAATATGATGGCGGCTGAGTTCTATTTAGGTGGTACGGACTGGCCACACAACAATGTGAAGGGCTACCGTGACAGGAATGGCGGTAAGTTCCATTTCGTACTGTTTGATTTGGACTTTGCGGGTGAAACCACCACTCCATTCAAAAACTTCTTCGACAAGGAAGAGTTCCAGTCGGAACACGGATTGGCAGGTTATGATTATGCGAGGGATGAGAGTCTAGAAGGCACGTATATACAATACACGAATACGTTCGTAACGCTGTTCAAGAACCTGCTGAAGAATGAAAAGTTCAGGAAAAAGTTCATCGACACTTATTGTGTAATGGGTGGCTCGGTGATGCAACCCGATCGCGTAAAAGCAATTGCTAACGAGATGAGAGATAAGATACAAAAGGGCATCAATGCGCATCCAGAAGATAAGTTTGACCCATCCATCTCATCCAATGCCGTCATCAATAAGTTCACGAAAACGTGGAACAGCAATATTGTTGACCACTTGAAGAATCGTTCGGAGATGGGACTCACGAACAAGACGAAGCAGTCTGTCACGATTTCGGCTGACACGGAAGGTGCTAAGATTTTCCTGAATGACATCGACCTGCCCTATGCAGAATTTGATGGTTACCTTTTCACACCTATCAAATTGAAGGCTACGGCTCCTGCTGGTTACCGATTTGTGGAATGGAAGAACGCTACACAGACGGTATCGACAGCCGCTGAGTACACGCTGCCATCTTCTGGTGCCCAGAAGGTTACTGCCGTATTCGAGAAGATTCCAGTCGCAGAACTGGCAGAAGAGGGTATCACTCCTGTCCGCATCAACGAGGTGAGTGCGGCCAACTCTGTGTATATCAACGACTACTACAAGAAGAACGATTGGATTGAGCTGTACAACACGACGGACAAGGCAATCGACATCAAAGGCATGAACATTAAGCATAGTACTGACATGTCGAAGAAGGAAAAGGAACACGAGTTCCAAGTGCCAACAGACAATGTCTATATCAACACCATCATTCCAGCACATGGTTACAAGGTCGTATGGTGTGACAAACTCGACATGCTTGAGGTGACGGGTGCGGACATTCATACGGGCTTCAAGCTGGAGACGAAGGGTGGAGATGTGGTCATCGCCACGGACACCTACACGGATACACTGAGCTATGAGCAGCACCTTGGAACGGAGACCTACGGACGCTATCCTGATGGTGCCAACGATGTGTATGTGATGAATGTGCCGACCATCGCCAAGATGAACAAAATCGGCTCATACGATACCCTCTATGTGAAGCCTATCAAACCGACACCAGAGCCTGACGCAATCCGCTCCTACACGAAGGAAGGTGGCATCACCATCGCTTACGTGGATGGTGTTGTGAACATCAAGAGCGAGGATGCAGCTATCAGAACTGCTGACATTTACAACATGTCAGGTATGAAGATGACTGCTACCAGCTTCACATATGCCAACAATCAGTTCGTATCCATCAACGTAGCAACACTACCTAAGGGCATCTATCTGGTGAGTGTAACGACCGAAGATGGCGATGAATGCCGCATCAAATTCATCATAAAGTAAGAAAAAAAAGCATTTTGTGATGTAAAGCACACTTTCAGCAAAAATAATTGAATTTTGGATGGCGAAGAATGAATTATTTGTTCTATATTTGCAACATCAAACAGTAGAACAATAGATATTCACTCTTCGTCATTCATTTTTTTGAATTACACTAAACATTAAAATTACACGGACATGAAAGAAACTATCCTTGTGACCGGTGGAACTGGATTCATTGGTTCCCACACGACAGTGGAACTGCAACAAGCAGGCTACGAAGTGGTCATTATCGACAATTTATCAAACTCCAATGCCTCTGTCATTGACGGTATTGAGAAAATCACGGGAATCCGTCCCGCTTTTGAAAAAGTAGATTTGAATGACTTTGCGGCAACAGAAGCCGTATTCGAGAAATATCCCATTAAAGGTTGTATCCATTTTGCTGCATCGAAGGCTGTCGGGGAATCGGTGGAGAAGCCATTGCTCTATTACCGAAACAATCTCAACTCACTCATGAACGTGCTGGAGTTGATGACAAAATACAACGGTAAAGGCATCATCTTCTCTTCATCATGCACAGTGTATGGACAACCCACCAAGGAAAACCTCCCTGTGACGGAGCAGGCCCCCATCCAAAAAGCATTATCTCCTTACGGAAACACGAAGCAGATTAATGAAGAAATTATACAGGACTACATCCATTCGGGTGCTCCTATCAAGTCCATCATCCTCCGCTACTTCAACCCCATCGGTGCACATCCATCAGCATTGATCGGTGAGTTGCCGAACGGTGTACCGATGAACCTCATACCATTTGTCACCCAGACTGCTATCGGCATCCGCAAGCAGCTGAAGGTGTTTGGAAACGACTATAACACCCCTGATAAGACGTGCATCCGCGATTACATCTATGTGGTAGACCTTGCCAAGGCACACGTGAAAGCGATGCAGCGCGTCCTTGAACAAGAAACAGAGCCTGTGGAAGTGTTCAACATCGGTACGGGTCATGGCTATTCCACCCTTGAAATCGTGGAAGGCTTCGAAAAAGCAACCGGCGTGAAGCTTCCTTGGGAATATGCACCACGTCGTGAGGGCGACATTGAAGCCATCTGGGGCAATGTGGACAAAGCCAACAAAGTGCTTGGTTGGAGTGCAGACACACCACTTGACGATATTCTGCGCTCTGCATGGAAATGGCAGGAGAAGCTCCGCGCTGACGGAGTTCAATGATACAACGTTCTGGTCGTGTACCAGAATCGTTTGTCGTGTTTTATTTTGTGTTTGTGTTGTGGCTATTCTTTTTCGTGAGAAACGGAGTAGCCCTTTTTCGTGTCTTTTTGCTATCAAATATGAAAAAATCACAGAAAAATGATGGTAAAAAGAGAAATATTACGTACCTTTGCACCATCAAAATGAAATGCTATTATGTGTGGAATTGTAGGATATTTAGGCAAACGTAGCGCCTACCCTGTTTTGATCAAGGGACTTAAACGATTGGAATATAGAGGTTATGACAGTGCAGGAGTGGCTCTCCTGACTGAAAATGGAGATTTGAAAATCTACAAGACTAAAGGCAAGGTGGCAGACTTAGAAGCTTACGCTTCGGACAAAGACACCACGGGAACGGTCGGTATTGCCCATACACGTTGGGCGACACACGGAGAGCCTAATTCTACTAATGCCCACCCACACATCTCTTTTACGGGCAATTTGGCGATTATCCATAATGGTATCATTGAGAACTATGCGGTGCTAAAGAAGCAGTTGCAGGAGAATGGAATCGAATTCAAAAGCAACACCGACACAGAAGTGTTGGTACAATTGATAGAATATGTACGTACGAAGAAGAACGTGGACCTGCTCACAGCTGTGCGTATTGCCTTACGTTCGGTGATTGGTGCGTATGCCATTGCCATTCTCGATAAGGATGACCCTGACCAGATCATTGCAGCTCGTAAGAGCAGTCCGCTAGTGGTGGGTATCGGTGAGGATGAATTTTTTCTGGGTTCGGATGCCAGTCCTATCATTGAATATACTGACAAAGTCATTTATCTGGACGATAAGGACATCGCTGTAATTCGACGTGGCAAGGAGGTGGAAGTGGTTGATTTCAATAATGAGAAGATGGAACATGAGGTGACGAAAGTGGATCTCAATCTGGCTCAGATAGAGAAAGGAGGTTTCCCCCACTTTATGTTGAAGGAGATTTTTGAACAACCCGATTGTTTGAAAGACTGTATGCGAGGTCGTGTGAATGTGGAGGCAAACAACGTGGTGCTTTCAGCCATCATTGACAACAGAAAGCATCTCCTTAATCCTCGACGCATCATCATCGTGGCATGCGGTACAAGTTGGCATGCTGGACTCATCGGTAAACAACTCATTGAGGATTTCTGCCAAATTCCTGTTGAAGTGGAATACGCTAGTGAGTTCCGTTACAGCAAACCTGTCATCAATGAGCAAGATGTAGTCATTGCCATCAGTCAGTCGGGAGAAACAGCCGACACGTTGGCAGCCATTGAACTGGCAAAGAGCAAAGGCGCTTTCATCTATGGTATCTGTAATGCTATCGGCAGCAGCATTCCACGTGCCACTCACACAGGTTCTTACATCCACGTAGGGCCCGAAATCGGTGTAGCATCCACGAAGGCGTTCACGGGCCAGGTAACTGTCCTCACGATGTTAGCTTTGGCATTGGGAAAAGAAAGAGGAACAATTGACAACATACGCTACACTAGGGTGTTGAAAGCTCTCAATGCCATCCCTGAAAAGATGGAACAACTGCTCAAACAGGGCGAAGCCATCAAAGACATCAGCCGCATCTTCACGTATGCTCACAACTTCCTCTATCTGGGACGTGGTTATAATTACCCTGTAGCACTGGAAGGGGCACTGAAATTGAAGGAAATCTCCTACATCCACGCAGAAGGCTATCCTGCCGCTGAGATGAAGCACGGTCCTATCGCATTGATTGATGATGAAATGCCTGTGGTGGTGGTTGCCACAAAGAATGTGCTCTACGAAAAGGTGGTCAGCAACATTCAGGAAATCAAGGCAAGAAAGGCACGTGTCATCGCCATTGTGAGTGAAGGCGACGAAACCATCCGCAAGATGGCTGACGCGGTGATTGAGCTGCCTCACACAGAGGAATGTCTCGAACCGCTCTTGGCTTCCATCCCGTTGCAAATGCTTGCATACTACATCGCTGTAGCGAAAGGCAAGGATGTGGATCAGCCACGAAACTTGGCAAAATCAGTAACAGTGGAATAAAAAACAAACACATAAATGAGAAACGTTACACTTCTATTAGAAGACGGCACAGCTTTCCACGGGCAATCTTTCGGTTATGAAAAACCTGTGGCTGGCGAGGTCGTCTTCAATACTGCTATGATGGGCTATCCTGAGAGTTTGACAGACCCATCGTATGCTGGTCAGATGATGGTGCTCACCTACCCTCTTGTCGGCAACTATGGCGTGCCTCCTTTCAGCATTGAGCAGAACGGTATCGCCACGTTCATGGAAAGTGAGAAAATCCATGCCGAGGCCATCATCGTGAGCGACTACAGCACTGCATATTCGCATTGGAACGCAAAAGAAAGTCTTGCTGACTGGCTGAAACGTGAACAGGTGCCAGGCATCACAGGAATTGACACGCGTCACCTCACGAAAGTATTGCGTGAGCATGGTGTGATGATGGGCAAGATTCTTTTCGACGACGAGCCAGACAACATTCCCTCTGCACAATATGAAGGTGTGAACTACATCGCCAAGGTCTCCTGCAAAGAAATTATCCGTTATGGCGAAGGACAAGGTAAGAAAGTTGTTTTAGTCGATTGTGGCGTGAAGAACAACATCATCCGTTGCCTCCTCAAACGTGGTGTTGAGGTGATTCGTGTTCCTTGGAACTACAATTTCAACACCCTCGATTTTGACGGGCTTTTCCTTGCCAATGGTCCTGGTGATCCAGACACCGCTGTGGAGACTGTGGAGCACATCAAACAGTTTCTGGCTACAGAGACGGGAAAGGTTCGTCCGTGCATGGGTATCTGCATGGGAAACCAGTTGCTCTCCAAAGCGGCTGGTGCCACAATTTATAAGTTGAAATACGGTCATCGTTCACACAACCAACCCGTACGGCAAGTGGGCACGCAACGTTGTTTCATCACATCACAGAATCACGGATACGCTGTGGATAGCAAGACCTTGCCCAATGAATGGGAACCACTCTTCGTCAACATGAATGATGGTTCGAACGAGGGCATCCGTCACAAGAAGTACCCTTGGTTCTCTGCACAATTCCACCCAGAAGCAGCGAGTGGACCTATTGATACGGAATTCCTGTTTGATGATTTTGTGAAACTTCTTTAAGACTCATAGATTATGATGGATTCAAATATTAAAAAAGTTCTTCTCTTAGGCTCTGGAGCCTT
>JBGUGM010000139.1:0-8034 GCA_045111535.1 Bacteroidaceae bacterium | reverse complement strand
AAATAACCAAACGAGGCAATAAACGGAAGAAACTTTGCACATTTGTATGCCAAAATGTTAAAAAACACCTTTCACCGTAAAAAAGTGGCTCGATTTTTATACATTTCCTGAGAAAGTAGGAATATATAGATGAAAGGAATCACTAAAACCATAACGATATGAAGAAATTATCTTTTATCCTTATCCTGCTTGCCCTCGTGCAGTGTGCATGGGCGCAGAAGCAAGTCCAAGCACCTTTAATCATTTTAGAGGAGTGTCCTATCAATTTTAACGAAAAGGGAGAACCAGATTTCATCATTCATAAAAACGCGAAAGGCAACAAGATTGAAAAGGTTGTCGCCCCCATAGACCTCAACTCTCTAAGTGATAAGAAGGTTGCCCAACTTATTGACACGAAAACCAAGAAAATCGAATCCATCACTATCTTCAAAGATAACGCAGCCAATGTAATTTGGGGCAGACACGGCAAGAACGGTGTCATTGAGATTAAATTGAAAAATCCGAAAAGTTTCAAGAAATGGGGAGCAGGCGATATCATCACAGGAACAGTCGTGGAGTGGGATAACCCCCGGATACCTATTACCCATGCCGTAGTAGAAGAAGTGACAAAAGATGGACACGTGATTGGACAAACGACTACCAATGAATGGGGATTGTTCCAACTTAAACTTGTTGATCCCAAGAATTCCATACAAATCACACACAACGACTACAAACTATATGGTCCCTACCCAACCAACTGGGTAAACTATTTATGCTACATGACAAAGAATCACTAAAACTATAAGGAAGATGAAAAAGAACATCATCACCATGTTGCTACTGGCGATATCCATGATTGCCAATGCACAGGATAAACTCATCCTTCTCGACAGCACATCCGTCACTGTTCGGAAGGGCGATCCAGATCTTTCTTTTCATGACCAAGAGATGCTGCGCCTGCTGATGCCTCGGGACGCTGAGTTTGGCGTTGAGTGCGTGCCATCTTTTGGCCCCGAATGGACGTTGACCTACTCTCCCTCAGTCCGCGCCCTCATCTACAAGGTGAGCCAGGAGAACATCTGGTACAAAAAATACCACTTCGACCATTGGAGCGAGTACACCCATAAGCCTGGCGAGAAGCGTCCTAAACGCTACCAGTCGCCCAAGGTCAACACCTACAAACTTCCACTTGCCGATGACCAAGCAGAACTTCTGCGTACCATCTGGCGAAGTGCCATCGGACATGCCATCGACAAAAAAGCCAAGAACCTCACGGACGAAGACAAACAGCAACTGAACATTGTCATCCTCGACGGTACCAGTTGGAACTTCTTCCTCGACACCCGTCGTGCCCAATCCCGTTCCACCAAGAATCTGCATGTCGCATTCACCAATGCCCTGATGGAAGCCGTCCGCGACGGAGACTCCCAGCGCATGAACTCCCTCATCAACGATGAGTTCCAGCGTATCGCTGACTGAATAACCACTTCAAGCGAAACGTCGTAAGGCCCCCCCGAACGAGTGTCGAGTTTGGCTACGCAGAAGTTACTTTCGCTCGACAAAACAAAGAAAAGCGAGTTTTCCTTTGTTTTTGTTCTCGCTTATCCGTAACTTTGCAGTCAAATCAAAAAGACAACATCATGAAACCATATCTTGACTTGCTTGACCGCATCCTGAAAGAGGGTGTGCAGAAGGGCGACAGAACGGGAACGGGCACTATTTCGGTGTTTGGTAATCAGATGCGCTTCAACTTGCAGGAGGGCTTTCCTCTGCTGACCACGAAGAAGTTGCACCTGAAATCAATTATCTATGAACTGCTGTGGTTCTTGCAGGGCAACACGAATGCGAAGTGGTTGCAGGAGCGTGGGGTGCGTATCTGGAACGAGTGGGCTGACGAGGACGGCAATCTCGGTCACATCTACGGTTACCAGTGGCGCAGTTGGCCTGACTATAACGGTGGGCATATAGACCAAATCAGCGACGTGATTGAGCAAATCAAGAACAATCCCAACTCACGCCGACTGATTGTGTCAGCATGGAACGTGGCGGACATCGACAACATGAATTTGCCTCCCTGCCACATCCTGTTCCAGTTCTATGTGGCTGACGGGAAACTGAGTTGCCAACTGTACCAGCGGAGTGCAGACACCTTCCTCGGTGTGCCGTTCAACATTGCCTCGTATGCACTGCTGACCATGATGGTGGCACAGGTATGTGACTTGCAACCGGGCGATTTCGTCTATACAACAGGCGACACGCACCTCTATCTTGACCACATCGAACAGGCCAAGTTGCAACTGACACGTGAGCCTCGCCCATTGCCGAAGATGAAGATTAACCCGAATGTGAAGAGCATCTTCGACTTCCAATATGAAGACTTTGAACTGACGGATTACGACCCTCATCCGCACATCAAAGCCACGGTGAGCGTATGACCAGCCCACGCGCTGGGCGTTTTTCATCTAACGATAGAATACAATGATATCTATTATAGTTGCCATCGCTGAGAACAGGGCGATTGGTTCAGAGAACAAACTGATTTATTGGTTGCCCAATGACTTGAAACGATTCAAGGCGCTGACGACGGGCAACACGATTATTATGGGCAGGCGCACATTTGAGAGTTTGCCAAAGGGTGCATTGCCCAACAGAAGAAACATCGTGTTGTCACGCAGGGGCAAGGCTGAGGATTTCCCTGGTGCTGACCTCTACTCCACCCTGGACGAAGCATTGGCCTCGTGTGAAGGAGAAGTATATATCATTGGTGGGGCATCGGTGTATAAACAGGCTTTGCCCAAGGCTGACCGTCTGTGCCTGACTTACATTTATGACACGCCTGCGAAGGCAGACACCTTCTTTCCTGAAATAGATGAAAGCAAATGGGTGGAAACCTTCAGAGAGGAACATGAGGTGGACGAAAAGCATGCCTACCGGTATGCGTTTGTGAACTTAGAAAGAAAAGCATGAATTTGCCTATCGACTTTCAGCGGATGATAACCGAACATCTCGGCAAGGAGGAATACGACCGACTTGCCGAGGCGTTGTCTTTACCTGCACCCACCAGCATACGCATCAATCCGAAGAAAAAAGCCCAGTCCTCGAGGCAAGACTTCGCCCAGCGCGTGGGCTGGTGCTCTGATGGCTTTTACCTGAAAGAGCGTCCCTCATTTACTTTTGATCCTCTGTTTCATGCAGGATGCTACTATGTACAGGAGGCATCGTCGATGTTCTTATCGCATATACTGAAGCAATACATCCATGAGCCTGTGGTGGCATTGGACATGTGTGCTGCCCCTGGAGGGAAATCGACGCTGGCTTTATCGGAGTTGCCGGAAGGTTCGTTGCTGGTAGCCAATGAAGTGGTACGGCAAAGATCGAATATCTTGGCAGAAAACATCACGAAATGGGGTAATCCCAACTGCATCGTGACCAACAACTATGCCGAAGACTTTCAAGCATTTGGCAACATGTTTGACCTCATCATCTGCGATGCACCCTGTTCGGGCGAAGGGATGTTCCGCAAAGACCCTGACAGCATCGGAGAATGGAGTCTCGCCAATGTGGATACGTGTTGGAGACGCCAACGCGACATCGTGCGCAACATCTGGCACACCTTGAAAGAGGGAGGCATCTTCATCTATAGCACCTGCACCTACAACCCTCTGGAAGACGAGGAGAATGTGGCGTGGATGGCAAAGACATTGGGAGCCGAAGTGCTGTCGTGCCACCCTCTGAAAGAATGGGGATTGACAGAGACGAACACCCATTTCTATCCACATCGCATACAGGGTGAAGGCTTCTTTATCAGCGTGATGAGGAAGACAACAGACAACGGAATACAGACAACAAGCAATAGACAACGGACAACAGACAACAGACAACGGAAGAAGGGAAAACCTGCTGTAAAGATTCCTGCGGAACTGAAGGAGTGGCTCATCAATCATGAGGCTTTCACGTTTTACGAAGACCAGAATACTTTCTGCGCTTTTCCAACGGCTCATGACGACCTTCTCCAATTGGCAAAGAGTCACCTGAAAGTCATCCATGCAGGCATAGAATTAGCCTCCATGAAAGGCAAGAACCTGCAACCCTGCCATAGCCTTGCCATGAGCAATCAACTCAACAAAGATGCATGGGTCACAGCAGAGGTATCTGAACAGCAAGCCATCGCCTATCTCCGCACAGAGGCATTGCAACTACCTGCCGACACACCCAAAGGCTATGTCCTCATCACGTATCAGGGACATCCTCTGGGCTTTGTGAAGAACATCGGCAACAGGGCAAATAACCTTTATCCTGCGGAATGGAGAATCAGAAAAAATTGAAAAATTTGTAACGTTGGCTTCGCCGAAGGTAGGATTTGCACTACCGTTGGCTTCGCCGAAGTTAGGCTGCATCTCGGAAAAATCCAAATAAATTTGGTTTTTCGCTCGATTTGCACTAACTTTGCACACGGAAAACTAAACTAATTAACTCAAATGAATTTATACGTTAGATATTTTGACCACGAATGTATCGCAAAGTCAGTGGAAGAAGCCATTGATTTTCTCCATTCGATACCCGAAATCAAAGTGGAAAGCAATGCCGCCAGCCGCATCACTACTTTCCTCAATTCATCCAACCTCTACCCTTTCCGTCTGAAGGTGAGTTATTCCAATTATGTGCTCTTCTTGAAGACTGAATCTGAAAATCTGGAACAATTCAGGGAAGAGGAAGCGCTGCGCAAGGAGCAGAAGATGGATCGTGTCGCAACAATGGCAGAACGCAAGAAGAGCATCCTTGATGCCCTCAACGAAGAGAAAATCGGTTGGTGGGAAGCAGGACTGACTTTCAAACGTGTATTAATTATTCCTGAGACGGGCAAGTGCAAGTATGTGGACACTCCTTTCCGTGTACGTCTCAAAGCCACCAGTGCCATTGATGCTTATAACCGCATCGTTGACCATCTGAAGAGTCGCCCAGAAATTGACTCACGTTCTCAATTTCCATCTGCCAAGAGCGACAAGTTTGAATATCAGTTTATCGGAGAAGAAAACGAGGTTGCAGAGGCTTAGAAGATAAAATTCTCCTCTTCTGTGGCTTCCTCTTTACGCTTGGCAGCAGCCTTGCGTTCTTCCTCTTCAGGTTTATATTCATTGAGCGTCGTGCCATAAGTGGTACGAAGCACACGGAATTCTGTGCGACGATTCAGGGCATTCAGCACTTCCTGCTCGTCCTTATCCTTGATGCGCAAGATATAGTCTTCTGTCAACGTATCATTCACTTGCACCTCCACTTTCGGATCACCAGCAAGAAGAGTTTCCGCCAGTTTTTTGGAGACAATCTTCGGGCGTGATTCACCATAACCAACAGCGGTGAGACGATCTTTTGCTACGCCATGCTGAATCAGGTAACGCACCACCGACTCGGCACGACGTTGGGAGAGCCGTTGGTTGTAGGCATCTTCACCTCGATAGTCACAATGGGCAGACAATTCAATGGTGATGTTCGGATTCTCATTCATCATACCCACCAATTGGTCAAGGGCTTCTGTCGATTCTGGCGTGAGGTCAGCACGGTCAAACTCATAAAAGATATTGTCGATGAGCACAGGCACGTTGATAGGTGGCAAGGGGAACTGCAACGTGTATTCGTGACTCTCCTCCGCATCCTCCACGCGGATTTCATTCTTCACATTCAAGTATCCCTTACACGTGCCGAGCATCACATAATCCACACCAGGTTTCAACACTTGCGTGAACGAGCCATCGCCCCTCACAGAGAGTTTCAAGTTTGTGCCATCGTTACCCACCATATAGACGAGGGCTTCAGGCAATTCGTACCCATCCTTCTCATACACCCACCCCGTCACCGTTTGCAGGATTTCGGGACATTCGAAAGAGAAGATATGTTCCCATCCCTTACCATCATTACGTGACGTGGAGAAATAGCCACGATTGTGCACCCCTTCGAACGTCATGCCAAAGTCGTCAGCAGACGAGTTGAGCGGATATTGCTGATTCTCCACGATGGTGCCACGAATGGAATCCTCGTGCGCAATGAAGATGTCCAAGCCACCCATGCCCGGATGTCCATCGGAAGAGAAATAGAGGTCACCATTGGGACGGAAAGCAGGAAACATCTCATCACCTGCCGTATTGATGGGACGACCCAAGTTTTCCATACCACCAAAACCACTACTGAGGATGCGTGTGCGCCAGATGTCCAAGCCACCCTCACCACCTTGAGCATCACTGACAAAATAAAGCCATTCACCATCAGGGCTCACGGCTGGATGAGCAAAGGAAGTCAGCGTGTCACGGGAGATGGCACACTTGGTTGGCTTACCCCATGAAGCATCGCTACGTTGCGACTGCCAAATCTCGGCATAACGGGGATAGTCAGGGTCGCTGGAGCAACGGGTGAAATACATCGTCTTACCATCAGGACTGAGGCACGGTGCCCCTTCATCATACTCTGTGTTCACCTCTCCCTCAATCGCTTCCACAGATTGCCACTTGCCCTGTTCATTTTTTCGGGAGGTAAAGAGGTCACCAAATTTCAAGCCCGTCACACCCGAAATTTCATCACCTTTCGCCTCTTTACGTGTGGAGGAAAGCACCAGTTGACTGGCATCATCGCCCACCAACATCGGGCTGTAATCAGAACGGCGTGAGTTAAACACCGTCTCCTTTTTAATCTTATACTGATTGGGCTTTGCCTTCCACTGAGGACCTAATTCGCACGACAATAATCCACTGCGCGCCAGTTCGTTACCTGGGTCAAACTCCAGATATTGATTAAAGTTCTGTGCGGCCTGCTTATACTGCCCTGCCTTCAATTGCTGACGAGCCAGATGCAGGTAAACAAGACTATCGGGAATATGGTATCGGATGGCATTCGTATAAGCAGCCATCGCCTTCTGCGTATAACCGATGTGACGATAGCACTCTCCCATCATGAACGCACGCACAGCCCGCTTGTCCTTCTCCTTCGGGGTACAACGAGAGTATGACTTCTTATAGTTGATGCTCGCCGCATAGTATTCCCCGATGGCATAACTCTGCTCCGCCTTCTTGAACGCTATGCCCTCGTTGCTAGACGCCACCAACACCAAAGTCACTATATATGTCAATATATGGAGAATCTTCCGTTCCATACTTCTAAAAACGAAAAAAAGGCTTAATTATTGTATTAAGCCTGGTCAAAGGGAAGACGATAGGTACAGCCTTCTCTCCAACGGGAACAGCCATAGGCAGTACGTCCCTTGATGATATGTCCCTCATGGCAGAGAGGACAAGGCATACCAATCACTTCGTCAGGATTGTGCTCCGCCTTCACTTCTTCAGTAGATTTCTTGGCAGTCTTCTTGGAAGCGGCTTTCTTCTGGGGTTGAAAACCAGCGGGAACATTGGATGGTGCGGCCTTCTTCGCCTTCTTTTTCAGGTCCTCTTCTGTTGTGACAGCCACTTGACGATTGGAATGATCGTTGCGTACCTGGTTGATGATGTCAGTCACCATCTGCTTGAGTTCGGCGATGAAGGTCTGAGCATCATACTGGCGGCGCTCAATCTCACGGAGTTTCTTCTCCCAGATGCCTGTGAGTTCAGCACTTTTGAGGAGTTCCTCGTGGATGATACCGATGAGTTCCACACCTGTGGGCGTGGCGACAAGGCTCTTACGTTCCTTGCGGATATAACGGCGTTTGAAGAGGGTCTCGATGATGGCAGCACGAGTGGAAGGACGACCAATACCGTTCTCCTTCATGGCATCACGCAGTTCTTCATTATCAACGAATTTACCTGCCGTTTCCATAGCACGAAGCAAGGTTGCCTCTGTATAGGGCTTAGGGGGTTGCGTCCACTTTTCAGTGAGAGAAGGAACATGAGGACCACTTTCACCAAGCCCCCACCTACCCTCCCCCAAGGGGGAGGAATCGCCATCCGGCGTGTTCTCGTCGGGTTCTTCTGATGGTGCACCTTTATAGATTACCTTCCAGCCATCATCAATAATAACTTTTCCACTGGTGCGGAACAACACTCCGGATGGCTGCCCCTCCCCCTTGGGGGAGTT
>JBGUGM010000138.1:0-1747 GCA_045111535.1 Bacteroidaceae bacterium | reverse complement strand
CTGCCAAGAAGGAAGATGCAGTTGAGCCTGCAATTGAAGCAAAAGATGCAGAGGCTCCTGCAAAGAAACAACCACAACGCCGTGGTCGTAAACCTAAACAAACAGCCGTAGAGGCAGCCAACACAATTATTGAGAACAATGACGCACCTGTTCAGGCAAGCCAACTGCCAACACCTGACACTCAGGAGCCTGAAGCTAAACAGGATGCTGTCGCAGAAGTTCAGAACCCTGTTTCTGAAGAGCTGAAGATTGAGAATGTCAAAGCAGAGGAAGAGGGTAGGGCAGAAGAGGCCAAGGAAGAGGTAAAGCCTGAGGTCGAGGTAAAGGAAGATGTAGAGGTGAAGACAGAAGTAACCACCAACACCCAACATCCAACACCTAACACCCAGACCACCCAGAAACCAAAGCCAATCCCTGCATTCAATCCTGTTCGTATCGACACAATCGTCGATATGGTAAATGCGCCAAAGGGACAGCTTCTTCTCAATGATCAGCAGATTCAGCAACTTTCACCAGAAGAGGCATTGAAGCGTTTCCGTTGGATAGAAGGCACTCTTGCATGGGTACTCAACTATGATGTCGTAATCTCCGACACTAACATCTGGCTTGAGCTCCTCGTAGGTCATACTTCCAGTCATAGCGATCCAAAAGTGAATGCCCGACTCATGTTCGAGCGTCAGCTTGAGTTCATTTCCAAGCTCGTGCGTTTCCGTGGCGGTCGCTTCATGATGATGAGCGAGACATACGAGGAGATTGATCGCTTCGCCACTCAACAGGCACCAACCAACTACAAGGATGCAGATTTCTCCGATGAGGCATTGTGCCGTAACGTTTCTGCCCGTCTTGCAAAGAGACTCATCCTCTCACAGCTGCGTGAGAATCGTCTGAAGATTGAGGGTATCTGTGCCGAGAGCCATCATGCAGCTTTTGCCGATCCTGCCATCATCCGCAAGACCGTGGAACTGTTCTCCACAGGAAAGCGCGTATTGCTCTTAACTAATGATGCATCCGTGGCAATCCGCAGTATGGGTATGTGTGATGATCTCCAGCGTATCAATGCTATAGATGACGAGACATGGGAGCGTGTCTATTCGCCATTGCGCCCTATGGTTATCACAATGGAAGACCTGAAGGTCCTCGATCTCTATACCCGTCAGTATCACTTCCTTCAGATGGCAGCAGGCAAGCAATGGATGGAAGACGTGCCACAGCGTATGGAGAAGCGTAATGTTCAGCCTCTCGCCCTCTGGCTTGACGGTTTCCGTCCTGGCGACAAGCAATCGGAGATGCACAAGCAGCAGAAGCAGAACCAGCCAAAGCAGGAACAGCAGAAGAAGCAGAAACAACAGAGTCTGGCAAAGCAGGAGCAGCAGAAGGCACAGGAACAGGCAGAGCAGCAGAAGCAACAACAGGCAAGGCAGCCACAGCCAAAGAATGAGCCAAAGCAGCCACAGGCAGAGCCAAAGCCAGAAGCTGCATCAGAACTCGTCATTGTTACCGACATCCCCGATGCAGAGGTACTGCCAGAGACTCCTGCAAATGCAGAAATTCAGGAGCCTACAGAAGTCGCAGAGCAGCCAACACAACAGCAGCGCAGGCGTCCGCAGCGCAGACGTCCACAGCGTAAGCGTCCGCAACAGGCTCAGCAGGAAAGTTAAGAGATTAAGAAATTAAAATATTAATATATTAAACGCTAAGACGCGAAGGCACAAAGAATAACTCTGCGACTCCGCGTCTCTGCGTTTTA
>JBGUGM010000137.1:0-5491 GCA_045111535.1 Bacteroidaceae bacterium | reverse complement strand
AACTGCTCTGGTTCTGCCATCGCATTCGGTAGCGTGGAAGGCTCTTACGATGCTCTCCTCCAGGCATGGTATCCTGGTCAGGGTGGTGCCAAGGCTTTGGCTGATGTGCTCTTCGGTGACTTCAACCCAAGTGGTAAACTGCCTGTGACCTTCTATCGTTCTAACGATGACCTGCCAGACTTCCTCGACTATTCCATGGAGAACCGCACTTACCGCTATTTCAAGGGTGAGGCTCAGTTCCCATTCGGTTTCGGTCTTTCTTACACTACCTTCAAGTATGGTCAGGGCAAACTCTCCAAGACTTCCATGCCAGTGGACGGTAAGGTGACTCTCACTGTGCCTGTGACGAACACAGGTAGCCGTGAGGGTGCTGAAATCGTGCAGGTGTATGTCAAGGCACTTGACTACCCAGACGCACCAATCAAGTCCCTGAAGGGCTTCCAGAAGGTGTACCTCAATGCAGGTCAGACTGCACAGGCTGTCATCGCATTGGATGGCGAAAGTTTCGAGTACTATGACCCATCCATTGACGAACTCTCCACTCGTCCTGGACGTTACCAGATTCTCTATGGTAGTTCTTCACTCGACAAGGACCTCCAGAGCCTTGACTTCGTGGTGAAGTGACAACAGACAAAGGCTACGGGTAGGCGAGTTCTGCTCGGGAATACGGACAACTGACAACAGAAGAATACAATGAAATTGAAAATGATGATGTGTGTAGCGGCTTGCCTTTGTGCAGCCGCTACCATGGCTCAAAAGGTCAGCCAATCAACTGTTTGCAATGCAGACGGTACTGTGACCTTCCGTTATGAAAACCCCAATGCCAAGGAAGTGCAGGTGGATGTGCAGTTCGCAGGCAGAAACCCCATGCAGAAGGATGCCAACGGGGTGTGGACAGCCACTCTTGGTCCTGCCGCTCCTGACATGTACCCTTACTGCTTCGTGGTGGATGGGGTGAGTGTGATGGACCCTCTCTGTCCACAATACTTCCCCAACGAGGGCTTTAAGAACAGCCTCTTGGAGATTCCTGCCAAGACGGGTTCGTTGGCACACGACATCAAGAACGTGCCTCATGGTAAGGTGGAGTACATTCACTACTATTCCAAGAGCCTCAAGGGTACGAATAACGCTATTGTCTATCTGCCCCCAGCATACGATGACAAGAAGAATGCCGACAAGCGCTATCCTGTCTTCTACCTCATCAGCGGTACAACTGACACCGAGGAGGTGTATTATAAGGTGGGACGCATGAACTATATCCTCGACAACCTCTTGGCAGAGGGTAAGGCAAAGGAGATGATCATTGTACTGCCATACGGTAACCCCACCAAACTCTTGCCAGCACCTCCACAGGGTGGTATGATGGGCATGGGAATGGGTGATGTGTTTGGCTCTGACCTCACGAAGGACCTCATGCCTTACGTGGAGAGTCACTACCGCACCATCAATGACCGCGATCACCGTGCCATTGGCGGCTTCTCACGTGGTGGTAATCAGGGACTTTCCTGTGGTTTGACCAACCTCGACAAGTTCTCTTACCTCTGCTCTTACAGTTCCTTCACCTCCACGACATTGCCAGGTGGTGTCTATGACAACATTGCCGACACCAACAGCAAGATTCACCTCTTCTGGTTGGGTGTGGGTACTGACGACTTCCTCTATGGCACCGCACGTGACTACATGGAGTTCCTCGACAAGAAGGGTATCCGCAGTGTGAAGGAATACACTCACGACAAGTATGGACACACATGGATGAACGCCAAGTACTTCCTCGACAAGACCATGCGTCTGCTCTTCAACCCGGAAGCATCTGAGGAAGCCATGAAGAATGGACAGAAAGCCCTTGCTGCCACAGGTAAGGAAGAGGCATTCACCCCTGCTGTCATGGCACGTCTGTTCCCTCGTGCCGTTGTGTCACCTGAATACAAGAGTGATGGCGTGACCTTCCGCATCAGTGCACCTAATGCTCAGAAGGTGGAACTTGAGATGGACAATATGTCTAAGCCTGAGCCTATGGAGAAAGATGCTGACGGTGTGTGGAGCCTCGAGGTCAAGGGTCAAGAGGATCAGGTCTTCAAGTACTGCTTCATCGTTGATGGCATGAAGGTGGCAGACCCCAGCAATATGTTCCTCTCACCTGATAAGGGATTCAAGTACAGCATCCATGAGAACCCTGTTTCCACATACAGCCTCCTCTCGATGGGTGACATCCCGCATGGTGTGGTGTCTTATGACCTCAACAAGAACACCGCCACTTATTATCCACCCACGACAAAGAATGTGGATGAACTGCCTGTCATCCTGCTTGTGCCTGGTGTTGACGACACGATGGAAAGTTGGTTCAAGGTAGGTGGCGCCAATGCCATTGCAGACAAGATGCTTGCTGAGGGCAAGACCAACCCTTATATTATCACGACTGACACCTCCCTCAAGAACAGGGTGGTGGGCGTCTTGCCAGCCTCCACCAACAAGACATGGCAATCCCGTCGCCTTGCACTGGTGAATATGCTTCAAGACAAGCCCACCAAGGTGGTCAATGTGAATAGTTTCTTGAAATAGAACAAATAAAAAATGAAGGAGGATACACGTTGGTGTGCATCCTCCTTTTTTTATTTATGTATTCTCTTTTTTATTGGAACACTAAGTCGTGCAGCATGCAGAGGGATTTCTCCTTGGTGTCAGACTTGAACTTGAAGAAGATGGCATGTTGACCTGGCAGTTTGCCTAACTCTGGGAGTATTGTATGCATGATGATAGGCTCTTGCTTCATGTCTGCTTTCAGTTCGATGCTGCCTATTAACTTTCCTCCCTGTGAAGTCCAAGGACGGTCAGCCATAATCTCGATGGTACCATCCACACCCTCTGGAGTGAGGTTCAGAAAGAGTTCCACGTCATCACGTCCCTGAACCTCGTCGAAGTTGAAGTATTTGTAACCCACGATAGAACCATCGGTGTTGTTGACAACAGGGTTGGTGTTGTAGCGCAAGTCGTAAGGATGCTCGTATTTCTCCTTTGGTCCCCAAGCGGCAGCAGCATCCTTCACTTGATCGTTCTCAGCCTGTGTGGCATAGCCATAGCCAGAGGCAACGTAAGAACCGAAGTAAATGTTTCTGGGCCAGTCGTGGACGGCAGGCTTAGGACCTGTGTACCAGCAAGCGATACCTGCGGAGTGACGTTCGAAGGGGTTGAGTCCATTGAGGGCAAAGCCGTTGGAGTTGTATTCACCTTCGGAAATCTCCACCTTACCACCTTCACCTTCTTCCACTTTCACCTCGATAGGTGCCACCATGGCTTGACGGGCATACTCATCGGTACCAGTCTGACGATGGTAGAAGACATACCACTGTCCATTGATTTCGCAGATAGAACCGTGGGTGTTACCGTCTGGTGTGGCAGAAGCGATGACATTGCCCTGCTCGTCTATCTCACGACCACGTGCATCAATGATGGTGCCTCCATACGTCCAAGGACCCAGTGGATGGTCACTGTAACAATAGGCGAGGGTATAGTTGGAAGTGGGAAGACCAAACTCGCCCTCTTCCGTGAAGCGGCTATAGATGAAGACATACTTGTCCTTGATCTTGCGGATGGAAGATGCCTCGAAGAACTTGAAAATGCCCTCCTGATAGCGTCCAGAAATCATGTTCATGATTTTCTGGGTACCAGGCTTGATGGTTGCCATGGTCTTGGGGTCAAACTCTGCTGCCTTGGAGGTTTCGAAGCCCCAGTAGGCATAGACACGTCCATCATCATCGATGAGCACTGCAGGATCGAATTGAGTGGCACCATCTGTTATTTGGGGGTTGGCAGGGTTCCAGTTGCACACTTCGAAGGGACCATCAGGACGACTGCTCTTGGCAATCATGCCATTACGTCCATCCGTCTGGTTGTTAGGATAGAGATAGTAGGTCTTGGTGCCATCGGCATTGATTTTCTCGGCTACATCAGGGGCATAAAGCACATCACCCAGCGTGGCATCATCGTAGAGGGGTTCACCCTTGCCATTCGTCGTGATGCTGAAAATCACACCATCGTAGCGCCAGTTGTTGAGGCTATCGACAGAAGCAGACCATACGACTTGGTCACGTCCACAATAGCCTTTCACCAAAACATCATGTGAACCATAGATATACACACGGTACTTGCCGGGCTGGTCGGGGTCTTCGAATACATAAGGTTCACCATCGGGGATATGTTCCCAGAGGGGCATGAAGGGGTTGCCCACAGTCATCATCTCATTTTGTGCCATTTCATCGGTTTTGTTGATGCAGGATGTTGCCAATGCTGCGCAACAAGTGGCTGCAATCAGGGTTTTGATGGATGTATTCATAATGATAGGTGTTTAGTTCAATGTTCAAAGAAAAATTGATAATAAATAGATGTTGGGGGCGAAATTACGAAATAAATATCAATAATCAGCAATTAATTATCAATAAAACTGTATCTTTGCGTCAAATTAAGCAATTTTTATTGAGCATTTTTCACTGAGCATAGCATTTTTTGCGAATGATGACAGTTTCAACAGCAGAATCGTGTACGGGTGGACGCATTGCGGCAGCCATTACAGCAGAGAGTGGTGCGAGTCGCTACTTCGAAGGTGGTGTGGTGGCATACCAGAATGAGGTGAAGGAGCGGATGCTGGGTGTGCCAGCAGAGATGATAGAGAAGTATGGGGTAGTGTCGCGTGAGGTGGCTGAGGAGATGGTGAAGGGTGCGTGTCGCCTCTTCCACACGGATTATGCACTGGCTTCGACAGGTTATGCCGAAGCATGGGAAGGACATGAAGTGGAGATTTGGGTGGCATGGGGCAGTGAGCAGGATGTCCACTCGCTGTGTCTGCGTGAGGATTTCGGTAGGGTGAAGAATGTGGAGATTGCCACTCAATGTGTGATGGATGAGTTTAAAAAGTTCCTCACTTCGTCAAGCATAGAAAGTCCTTTCTCCCGTCCATGCTGATAAATGGCACGTAGTTTAGGCTCGTCCAGTTCGATGCGCCCGATTTCGAGGGGATGGTCAGGATAGATGATGAGGATATTCCCTTTTTCAGCCTGTTCTTCAATGTACTGCAGTTGGGCATTGTACATATCATGACGGTGTGCCATGCATTTTGCCACTTTGGGGTATTTAGGGTACCATAGTTTGAACAGCCACGTGTATTTGTTGGGGGTCTTCTGGTAACCTTTGGGGCGTGTGAGGATGACGATGTTGCGCTCGTAGCCGATTTCTTGGAAATGTTTCAGGGGAATGCAATCGACAAGCCCACCATCGAGAAGTTTCATGCCATTGATGTCTACAGGTGTGGAGACAATGGGCATAGAGCCTGTGGCACGAAACCATTCGAGGGTGCTGTCCTCCACATGATCAATTTGCTGATAGACAGGTTTACCCGTTTGGATGTCAGTACATGCCAAATAGAACTCGGTAGGGTCTGCTTCGAAGGCAGGGATGTCGAACACATCCAGTTCCATGGGCATGGTGTGGTAAGCAAATT
>JBGUGM010000136.1:0-14032 GCA_045111535.1 Bacteroidaceae bacterium | reverse complement strand
GACAAGGACAAGGACATGTACAGGATGCCACGATGTGCGGTGCGCACCTACAAGTCGTGGGCATCGGTGTGCCAGGCGAACGGGATGTGGTTCACGTGTCAGCCTGCCAGTGGTGGTCACACCCACATTCAGGATGATGACTTGGAGACATTCGAGTATTTCTTCAAGGCATACCCGAACTTCCTGGGCTGGAACTATGCGGAGCAGTTCTGGGGCTTTGACGAGTCGGGTGACGAGAGTTCGAGCACACAGGCTTCACGTATCGCTTTGTTTGCGAAACTGGTGCCCATGCACCACAAGTATGGCGGTTTCCTGACGGTGTCGTTCTGTGGCAACGTCTGGTCGCACCCGTTGAACCCCATGGGCATGATGAAGCGCAGCAAGAGCCTGCTGAATGCCTGCAAGGAGTACCCCGAAGCCATCCTGTGGCTGTACAAATACACGACTTCTTCGTGCTTCTACAACAACGAGAGTGTGACGTTCGGTCCTTTCATCTCGGGTTTGGCGAACAACTATGGTGTGCGCTACGACAACTGCGGATGGAACGGTGCATTGGATGCCCTCTTGGGTGAGAAGCACGGCAAGCAGTACCCTGGTGCTGCAGGCATCGGTACGGTGCTGGAGCAGACTGCCGTGAATGGTGGTGCCGTGTGGGATGGTCCTGAGTTGATTTGGACTGAGGACTTCAAGAACCTGGACAACTCGCAAGTGGATGGCTACACGCGCCGCAACTGGGGCATCTTCCCCAATTTCCGAGGCATCTGGCTGGACATGTGGCGCAAGATCATCGAGGGTGGCATCTACATCCCGAGCCGCAAGGAAGTGGTGGAGAAGACGAAGATTGTGGTCATCAACAATGTCTCATCAGGTGGTGACGAGCAGAAGTATGCGGCATGGGGTGACCTGTACGATGGACTTTACAAGCAGACAGACCCCTTCAACCGAGGCAACGGGCAGTGGATGGACAATTTCTGCTACTTCAAGAAGACAGGACGCTATGGGGCGATTCCGATTGTGATTGACCTCTACGATGACTTGGCAAAGGCAATCCCCGTGCAGGTGAAGAAGTCTGCCTACTCGAGCAGATGGAGTTCCCAGACGAAGAAGGTGGCTGACTTCAATGCCCAATACCCCGAGGTGAGCACGGGTGACCTGTACGTGAACCGCTACAAGAACCAGTTGGTGACATACACGCCTTACACCTACATGAACAAGAAGAAGCAGGCATCGGCTGTGATTCCTTTGCAGTACAACACCTGCGAGAGTCTCGAACTGACATGGGGCAAGTTGAGCAGCGGTCTCATCCGTGAGTATGCCGACCATATCGACTTCTACCTGAACAACTTCCGCAACGACACCACCACGCTGCAGACAGACGAGATTGTGGTGAAGGGTGTGACGGCGGAACCCTCGTACAACCTTGTCAAGCACCCCTCGAACAATAGCAAGACGACGACGTATCAGGCAAGTGTCATCTCGAACTATGATGCGGAGGCACAGACCTACACCGTCAGCGTGAAGCACTGCGCCCCTGTGGACATCACCATCAACTGTACGGGTGCTGCCACCGGACGCAACACCGATGTGCTGCCCTCGAAGGCTTTGGAGACACCCAAGCAGCCCGAGGACTTTGCCGGTCCCATCGTGATTGAGGCTGAGAACATGGATTACAAGAACGTGAAGAGTGTAGCCCTGACCCACTCGGGATGGTTCGCCCCTGAGGTGTCGGAATTTGCCGGCATGGGCTATGTGGACTTGGGCACCAACACGGCTGCGGGTCTGCGTCATCAACTGAAACTGAAAAAGGGTGGCGAGTATGACATCTACGTACGCTACTGCAACACGACGAAGGCTGGCAACATCAAGTTGACGGTGAATAACGAAGCACAGACGGTGGCTGTGGAGAAGGTGAAGTTGAACGACTGGCACAAGGCACAAATCACCACCACCCTGAAGGAAGGCACGAATAACCTCGTGCTTGCCAACATAGGGGGCGTGGGCATGTATATTGACCAAATCATCTATTCACCTGTGGATGCACCTGCAGAGAAGTACCTCGTGACCATCCGCGATGCTGCCAACGGTAAGGTGGAAAGCAAAGTGGCGGAGGCTGAGGAGGGCAAGACGGTCACCCTGACTGTCACCCCTGCTGAGGGCTACAAGTTGTCACAGTTGCGTGTGATCAACTCGGTGTATTACACGATGAAGAAGACCATCTCCATCGCCAATCAGGAGGGTGACGAAATCACCTTCACGATGCCAGACGACAACGTGACCATCGTGCCTGTGTTCAAGGAAGCAAGCGCCATCTACAAACTGGACTTCACGAGTGTGGCAAACGGCACCATGGCTCCAGGCTGGCGTTGTGTGCAGGAGAACGACGAGGTGCATGAATACAACAATTCCTATAGCCAAGGCGCCCGTGTGATGCAAGGCTTCAGTGGTCATCAGGGCAAAGCCATCTATTGGCGTGAAGAGATGGCTGAATATGGTCGTCAGAGCGCATTCCCGCTCAACCTCGAAGCAGGCAGTTACAAACTGACATATGCAATGGCTGCATGGAAGGGCACGCCAAAGTATCAGGTGGAAATCCTCAACAAGAGCACGAACGAGGTGATTGCCACTTCCGACACCTATACTGCCACACCGAATGCCAACGGCAACAACTCTGCCAGCGTCGCTACTGCCAAGACACGTGAACTGGAGTTCACCATCGACACGAAGGCAAACTACGTCATCCGTTTCAGCAACATGAGCAAGAGTTCCGGCTTCGACGAGTACCTGCTGCTGGAGTGCAAAGTCAATAGCATGGATACACCTGACGCCATCGAACTGGTGGAGGACATCAGCAACGAATCACACCCCATCGGCATCTACAACACATCAGGTGTGAAGATGGACAACATGCAGCCAGGTGTGAACATCATTCGCACTGCTGACGGCAAGACAAGAAAGGTGTACGTTAGGTGAGAAGAAAATTGAACAGCCCTAATTGGTCAAGGAATACAAGACTGATTGCCAATGGGGCGATGTAGCGCAGAGAGAAGACCAGCAACTTGAAATAAGGAGTTCTCAATTCACCTCCATTGCTGATTTCATCACGATAGAGTTGGCGGTCAAGCACCCATCCTGCAAAGATGCTGATGAGCATACCACTCAAAGGCAGGAGGATGCGGCCTGAGAGGTCATCGAACATCTCAAAGATATTGCGGTCGAAGAGTTTCACCTCACTCAGAGGTCCGAACGAAAGGGAGCACAAGGTACCCAGCACAAGAATGGTGAGGGTGACCAACGTCGCTCCCTTTTTGCGTGACATGTTGAACTCTTCCGTCACATATGCCGTAGCCACCTCATGCAGGGAAATGGCGCTGGTCAATGCTGCCACGAAAAGGAGGAAATAGAACAGTGTGGAGAACACCACTGCCAAGATGCCGCCATCGCCAAACGCTTGTTGGAAGACGTTGGGAAGGGACACGAAAGTGAGTCCTGCACCCACGCCCACCTCATCGGGATTCATGCCGATGTTGAACACCGAGGGGAAGATGATGAAACCTGCCAGGATGGCAATGATCGTGTCGATGAAAGAGACATTCACTGCAGATTTAGCCAACGGAGTCTTTTTGTCGAAATAACTGGCATAAGTGCAGAGGCACCCCATACCAAGACTCAGCGAGAAGAATGCCTGTCCCATGGCATCCAGCACCGTGGTGCTATCCACCTTGCTCCAATCGGGTTTCAACAGGAACTCCACACCTTTCGAAGCCCCTGGGAGCATGATGGAACATACTGCCAGGAAGAGGGTGATGATGAAGAGCGTGGGCATCATCAGTTTGGCAGACTTCTCAATGCCTGACTGCACCCCACGTGTGATGACATAATGAATGACGCCAATGAAGAGGAAGAGCCACAGGGTGGGCAACCAGGGATTGGACACGAAGCCCGTGAAGATGTTCTCATACTGTGTGGCTGGCACCTCGTAGAAGGCGTTGGTGACGGAAAGGAAGGTGTAATGCAGCGTCCATGCACCCACCACCACATAGTAGCACAGGATGAACCAACCCGTGAACACGCCCAGACGTCCCACCCATTTCCACAAAGTTCCATGAGACAATATACGGTAAGCCCCTGCCGTGTTGGCATGGGTGTGGCGTCCAATCAGGAACTCGCTAATCATGATGGGCAAGCCCAAAATGAGGATGCACAACACGTAGATGATGATGAATGCCGCACCACCATTCTGCCCCGTCTCAATGGGGAAACGCCACACATTGCCCAGACCTACTGCAGAACCTGCTGCTGCCAGGATGGCACCTATCTTCGAGCCGAAATTTTCTCTACCCATAACTTATTGGCTAATACACTCAAACCGACACCCAACGCAGCACCGATGGCATCTGCCTCGAAATCAATCCAATCGCCTGAACGACAAGTGGTCAGGTATGCCTGCACCAGTTCCATCAGACCTCCTAAAAGGGTGGCATACAGGAACATGAACAGGTAGTTCTTCCACCCTATCTTCTTGTCGCTCCTCACCACACGGTCAAACCACATCACGAAGACCAATCCTCCATACATCACCATATGCACCCACTTGTCGATGAGGGGTACATCACTCAACGGTGCTTCCTCTGGAATGGGAATGGTGCTCAAGGTGATGATGATCACCGTGACGAGCAAGGTCAAGAGGTTCTGCATCAGTTTCATTGTCGGCTATTTTGTGTTGATATTTATTTCTCAAACTCCACCTCATCCTTCCACAACTTGTAGGGTCGACGAAGCATGTATTTGTTGTAATAATGGTAATTCCCCGTCACTTCCTTCCCCAAGAAATCAGGCTTTTCATAGGGTTCATCCTCACTCTCCAACTCAATCTCTGCCATCACCAGTCCTTCGTTGTCACCAAAGAACTCATCCACTTCAATCGTATGCTTGCCACTCTTGACGAGGTAGCGGTCCTTGTCCACACGTCCCGGCATGCAGAGTTTCATCATCTCATGGGCATCTTCCAGAGGAATCTCTGTCTCAAACTCATACCGTGCAAAGCCATCTGCCTTGGGTGCACCCTTGATGGTCAGATACCCCTTGTCGTCACGAATACGGATGCGCACCGTGCGTCCAGGCTCTGTAGAAAAATAGCCCTGCTCGATGTGCGTCTTGCTGAATGCCAAAGACTTATAATCGTCATTCTTGACGAGAAATTTCCGTTCTATTTCTTGGTGTACCATTGTTAGTTTTCTGTGGCAAATTCCATGAGGTAGGCTTTGATGAACTCATCCAGTTTGCCGTCCATCACACCACCTACATCACTCGTCTGATAGTTCGTACGGTGGTCTTTCACACGACGGTCATCAAACACATAGGAACGAATCTGGCTACCCCACTCTATCTTCTTCTTACCAGCCTCCACCTTTGCCTGTTCTGCCATGCGATGCTGCAACTCCTTGTCATACAGCATGGAACGCAAGAGTCGGAGGGCATTCTCCTTGTTCTTGGGTTGGTCACGTGTCTCGGTGTTTTCGATGAGGATTTCCTCTTCCTCACCCGTGTAGGGGTCTTTATACTGATAGCGCAGACGGACACCCGACTCCACCTTGTTCACATTCTGACCACCTGCACCACTCGAACGGAAGGTGTCCCATGAGATGCGAGCCTGTTCAATCTCCACGTTGATGGTGTCATCCACCAGAGGAGTGACGAACACCGATGCAAAGGACGTCATGCGCTTGCCCTGAGCATTATATGGACTCACACGCACCAGACGATGCACACCACTCTCACCTTTCAGGTAACCATACGCCATATCACCCACAATCTCCATGGTCACGGTCTTGATACCTGCATCTTCACCATCTTGGAAGTTGCTGATTGTCACCTTGTAACCATGCTGCTCTGCATAGCGCTGATACATACGCATGAGCATCTGTGCCCAGTCCTGTGCCTCTGTGCCACCTGCACCTGCATTGATCTTCAACACAGCATCCATATTGTCTGCCTCACCCTGCAACATGTTCTTCATCTCCAAATCCTCAATGAGAGCCAAAGCCTTGGTGTAGTAGTCATCCACTTCTTCCTCTGTGGACATCTCCTCCTTGTAGAAGTCGAAAGCCACCTCTGTGTCGTCTGTTGCCGCCTTCACCTCGTTGTAGCCATCAATCCATTTCTTCAAGGTCTTCACCTTCTTCATCTGTGCCTCGGCAGCCTTCTGGTCATCCCAAAATCCAGGTGCCTGAGTACGCAATTCCTCTTCTTCCACCTCTATCAATTTCTGGTCAATCTGCAAGTAACGATGCAGTGCCTCCGTTCTGTCTTTAATGTCTTTCAGTTGTTCTGCTGTAATCATACGTTTTCAAATTTTGTGCAAAGGTACAACTTTAAGTGAAAAGTGAAAAGTGAAAAGTGAAAAATCTAAGTTACTCACAATCCGAATGGCTGGTAATACATATTTTTCACTTTTCACTTTTCACTTTTCAGTTAATTTTCTTACCTTTGCACCCCGAAATATAATGTACGCACCCACGGGTGTACACGAAATGAAACTCATTAAGCGACTTGACCTTTTCATTTTGAAGAATTTCCTCACGCTGTTTGCAGGCACATTCTGCATCAGCCTGTTTGTCGTCATGATGCAGTTTCTGTGGAAGTACATTGATGACCTCATCGGCAAGGGACTGACCTTCGATGTGTATGTGGAGTTCTTCTTCTATGCCGCCTTGACGCTGGTGCCATTGGCACTGCCCTTGGCGATTCTGTTGGCGAGCCTCATCTCGTTCGGAAACATGGGAGAACGCTTGGAACTCCTTGCCATCAAGGCAGCGGGCATTTCGCTTATCCGCACCCTGAGACCCCTCATCGTGCTGATTTCGCTGCTGTCACTCACGGCATTCCACTTCCAGAACAAGATTGTGCCGGAAGCCCAGTTGAAACTGCTTCAGATGCTGACTGCGATGAAGATGAAATCGCCTGAACTGGACATTCCCGAGGGGGTCTTTTACGATGGTATCGAGAACATCAACCTGTATGTGAGGAGCAAGAACAAGGAGACAGGTATGCTCTACGATGTCATCATCTACAACATGCAGGACGGAGTGAGCCGAGCGCACATCATCCTGGCAGACTCTGCCCGACTGGAGACCACCAGCGACAAGATGCACCTGCTGTTGCACATGTATCAGGGAGAGCAGTTCGAGAACCTGATGAGCAATGCCTTGCAGACAAGGAATGTGCCGTACCGAAGGGAGACGTTTGTGGAGAAGCACTTCATCATCGACTTTGACACGAACTTCAACTTGGCTGACCAAGACGATGTGGCAACCAGTGCGCGCACCAAGACCATCAAGCAGTTGACGCACGACATCGACTCGATGCAATGCTACTACGACAGCCTCAGCGTCATCTTCTATGGCAATATGCGGCAATACTCGTTGGGCATTCCTCATAAGACACGCATCACGGACTATGACTCGCTGACCATCGCCAATATGCCGGACAGTGTCAAGAAGGGGTTGGAGAAAGAGGAGAAACTGTATCAGGCACAAAAGGCAAAGACTGCCTTCGTCATCCCCAAGTCAGATGTGAACATCGACACCTTGTACACCCTGGCGACTTCGCAAGGAAAGCAGCGCATCATCATGAACGCCTTGCAGAAGGCAGGCTTTCAGGAGATGGACGCCAACAGCAAGGCTGACGTGATGGAGTATGGCGACAAGCAGATTCGTCTGCACCAGATACAGTTCTGGCAGAAAATCACCATGTCACTGGCATGTCTGATCTTCTTCTTCATCGGCGCTCCGTTGGGAGCCATCATCCGCAAGGGTGGTCTCGGATTCCCCGTTGTGGTGGCAGTCATCATCTTCATCATCTACTACATCATCGATACAGGTGCCATGAAGGTGAGTCGTGAGGGAGAGATGCCCGTGTGGTTCGGCATGTGGATCAGCACCCTGGTCTTGGCGCCATTGGGTGTGTTCTTCACGGTGAAGTCCAACAACGACTCAGCCGTGTTCAACATGGATGCCTACGTGAGTCTGTGGAAACGGTTCCTCGGTATTCGCCCCAAGCGCAACATTGTCCGCAAGGAGGTCATCATCAACGACCCCGACTATGCCGACATGCACCACACGTTGGGAGTGCTCATCACAACGAGTCGAGAATATCTGGGAACCCTACCCCGTTCGACGTTCTTTGGCTATATGGCATATATCGCACGCTATTGGTTCTCAAAGCGGGAGGATATGAAGGCTGAAGGCATCAACGAGATGATGGAATATGTGGTGGAGGTGCTGTCAAACAGTAAAGACCGTCAGGTGCTGCGATGGCTCAACGGCTACCCTGTGATGGACACACGCAACTTCCGTTTCTACCGTCGTCGCAGAAAAGACCTACGGGCAATCATCAAATATTCAGAGCAAATAAAAGACTACATATATGACAAAATCCTTTCAGTTCAGTAAGATAGAAGAGGCAATCGAGGACTTTCGACAGGGTAAGTTCGTGATTGTGGTGGATGATGAAGACCGTGAGAACGAAGGTGACTTCATCACCCCTGCTGAGACCATCACCCCAGAGAAGGTGAACTTCATGCTCCGCGAGGGTCGTGGTGTGCTCTGCGCACCTATCACCATCTCACGTGCCAAAGAATTGGAGTTGCCTCATCAGGTGGAGGAGAACACATCCATGCTGGGCACTCCCTTCACGGTGACCATCGACAAACTCGAAGGTTGCACCACAGGTGTGAGTGCGCATGACCGCGCTGCCACCATCCAGTGGCTTGCCAACCCCGAAGCGAAGTCGAGTGACTTTGGTCGCCCAGGACATATCAATCCACTCTATGCCCAAGACAATGGCGTACTTCGTCGTTCAGGACACACCGAGGCTGCTGTTGATTTGGCACGTCTGGCAGGATTGAAACCCGCTGCTGCCCTCATCGAAATACTCAACCCCGATGGCACGATGGCTCGTATGCCTCAACTCATTGAGAAGGCAGAGGAGTTTGGCTTGAAACTCATCCAGATCAAAGACCTCATCGCCTATCGTCTCCAACGGGAGAGTCTCGTGGAGAAGGGTGTGGAAGCAGATATGCCCACCGCCTACGGACATTTCCGCATCATCCCCTTCCGTCAGAAGAGCAATGGATTGGAACACGTTGCCCTCATCAAAGGTGAATGGAAGAAGGATGAGCCCGTGCTGGTGCGTATGCACTCCAGTTGTGCGACAGGTGACATCTTCGCCAGTCAACGTTGCGATTGTGGAGAGCAACTCCACAAATCCATGCAACTCATTGAGAAGGAGGGCAAGGGTGCTGTAGTCTATCTCATCCAAGAGGGGCGTGGCATTGGCTTGATGAACAAGATTGCTGCTTATAAGTTGCAGGAGCAAGGACTGGACACCGTGGATGCCAATATCCATCTCGGTTTCGACCCCGACTTGCGCGACTATGGTGTGGGTGCCCAGATTCTCCGAGAGATTGGCATCAGCAAGATACGCCTCCTCACCAACAACCCCGTGAAACGTGTGGGACTCGAAGGTTATGGGCTCGAGATTGTGGAGAACGTCCCCATCGAAATCACCCCCAATCCCTACAATGAGCGTTACCTCCACACCAAGAAGGAACGCATGGGACATACTTTGCATTTCAACAAATAAAATTCAATCTATATGGAACAATTATCAGACCGTCTTAACAGACTTTCCCCTTCTGCCACTCTTGCCATGAGTCAGAAGAGTTCTGAGTTGAAGGCTCAGGGCGTGGACGTGATTAACCTCAGTGTCGGTGAACCCGACTTCAACACTCCTGACCACATCAAAAAAGCCGCTATCAAGGCTGTGGAGGACAACTGGAGCCGCTACAGTCCTGTGCCTGGTTATCCAGAACTGAAACAGGCTATCGTCAACAAACTGAAGAACGAGAACGGACTCGACTACAAGCCCTCTCAGATTCTCTGCTCGAACGGAGCCAAGCAGTCTGTCTGCAACGCCATCATGGCTATCATCAATGCTGGCGATGAGGTTATCATCCCTGCACCTTACTGGGTGTCTTACCCTCAGATGGTGCTTCTTGCTGAGGGTACTCCTGTCTTCATCGATGCTCCTATTGAGCAAGACTTCAAGATTACCCCTGCTCAGTTGGAGGCTGCCATCACTCCCAAGACTCGTGCCCTCATCCTCTGCTCACCCAGCAACCCAACGGGTTCTGTGTATAGCAAGGAGGAACTCGAAGGCTTGAAGAATGTGCTTTTGAAGCATGAGAATGTCATCGTCATTGCCGATGAGATTTACGAGCACATCAACTATGTGGGCAAGCACGCTTCTATGGCTTCTTTCGACGACATCAAAGACCGTGTGGTAGTTATCAATGGTGTATCGAAGGCATATGCCATGACGGGGTGGCGCATTGGTTTCATCGCCGCTCCCGACTGGATTGTGAAGGGCTGCAATAAGTTGCAAGGTCAGTACACCTCTGGTCCCTGCTCTGTATCTCAGAAGGCTGCAGAAGCGGCATTCTCTGGTGACCAGCAGTGTGTGGAGGATATGCGTCAGGCATTCGAGCGCAGAAAGAACCTCATCGTGAAACTCGCTAAGGAAATTCCTGGTCTTGAGGTGAACGACCCACAAGGTGCCTTCTACCTCTTCCCCAAGTGCTCCAGTTACTTCGGCAAGAAGGATGGAGACCGTGTCATCAACAACTCCACCGACTTCGCCATGTACCTCCTCGAAGTGGGTCATGTTGCCACTGTTGGTGGTGATGCTTTCGGTTCTCCTGAGTGCTTCCGCATGAGTTATGCCACCAGCGACGAGAACATCGTGGAGTCTATGAAGCGCATCAAGGACACGCTGGCAAGATTGAAGTAATTGACAGTTTGACTGGATGAAGAAAGTGCTAACTATAGTCCTCTTGGCAATGGCTCTATCGGTCAATGCTCAAGAGGACATTGTGTCTTACACCGAGGGTGTCATCACCTCTGACTTCGTACCCGAAGCCGCCATGAAGCGTGACCTCTTGCAGATGTTGGCAGACTTCTCCACCTACATGGTAAACGACTTTCAGGAGTGCGAATACCCCAACTCACTTGGGGAAGCGTGTGGCTGTTTCAAAGGAGAGAACACCATGGCGAACGATGAACGGGGTGTACGTCCCAATGCCGACCTCTCCATGATTTGCGCTTTCCTCGTCAAGTATGGAAAGCCTGCCCATGTCACACTGCCTGATGGAATCAGTTGGACACAGCTCGAGGACATGGCACGGAAATCGCTGGTCTTCGCCTACTCCACTCACAAAGCTAATCGGCTCAAAGTATGCAAGGGCAACAACTATTGGGGCAGCACCTCAACCTCCGATGCCGTATGGGAATCCTCCCTTTGGGCGATGTCAGTGGCATACTCCGCATTCTTCCAGTGGAACACCCTCAGCCCTGCACAGAAAGATGCCATCTATGCGCTGCTGAAAGCTGAGTGCAACTACGAACTCGAACGCACCATCCCCACAGGTTATGTAGGGGATACCAAAGCAGAGGAGAACGGTTGGGAGGCAGATGTATTGGCAGCCACCCTCGGACTTTTCCCCAACGACTCCTTGGCTGACCAATGGTTCCAACGACTGCGAGAGTTTGCCATCAACAGCTATTCACACCCTTCCGACAAGACATGCCATTGGGTGATAGACCCTTGGTACGATGGCAAAACCGTGATGGATCTCTACAAGGGGCAGAATCTCTATGATGATTACTCCCTCCAAAACCACAACCTCTTCCACACCTCCTATCAGAATGTTGTCATGCAGGAACTCGGCGAGGCTGCTTTAGCACTCAAACTCTTTCAACAAGACTTGTATGGCGAAGAGAAGTGGGAAACCCGTGCCCTGATGCACCACAACCAAGAGGTGCAGGACAGCATCCTCAACTGGCTCGCTCTGGCTGATGGTGAACTTGCCATGCCCAATGGTAACGACTGGAACCTCTTCCTCTACGACCAAATCACCTCCTACAGCACCCAAGCCTGTTTCCAACGTGACCCAAATGCCCTCATGTTAGAGAATATGGCATACAAGTATATCCAGGCACGACAGAAGACCACGCCCGACGGTTCGTGGCTCCTCCGTCCCGATGTAGGTGCCCGTCGCATGGGTGTGGAAGCCCACCGTGTCATGATGACCTACTTGATGCACGACGTGCTCTCCACTGCCGACCTCACCCCCACCCGTTGGGAGGAATTCAACAAGACTTACAGCGCAGCCAAACTCATCCCCTGCCAAAACATCATCCGTGCAGCTACCGATGACCGCTTCACCTGCTTCTCGTGGAGTGAAGGACTCAAATCCTACACTGGCTACTTCGCTGCCAATTCCCCCGACAAAAACAAAATCGTCGTACCCTATCGTGCCCACAACACAGGCAACCTTCTCGGATGGTACGAAGTGGAAGGGAAGAAAACCGATGCCAACTGTCAACTGTCAACTATCAACTATCAACTAAAAGGCTCCGCCTATGTCATGCATGGTGAGCTGAACACCAATGAAGGCACCCTCAATCATCGCTTTGTCCTCTACTCCACCCCACAGAATGCTCTCATCTATCTGGATTATGTGACAGCCAACACCGATGCCACCATCACAGCCGAGAAGGGAGGTTTATTGGCTATCTCTACCGATGAACTGACAAAGACTACGCGTACATTATATTATAAAGGAGGGCAACATACCACCGATGGTTCGCAGATGATCACTTTCGAAAGCCCATGGGTGAACATTGACAATGAACTGGGAGTGATCAAAACCATTGACAGCGACGAAGTCGAAAACCGCCAAACACGCGGGCTTGCTTTTGGCGACAGGAGCATGAACAACTCCATCTTTACCTCAAAACTCTATCCGCTCTATTCTAACGCCCCACGAAGTGTCAAGGCAGGAGAGGTGGTAGGAGTCCGCAACCTCGTTTATTATAGTCGCATCAATGCCAAGCAGACCCAGAAAATGGCAAAGAAGCTCGTATCATTAAAAGACCAGTTGCCAGAAGGTTGGAATGCCGTCATCGTACCCGACGCAGGATGCTCGTATTTGCTCATCAGTAACTTCAAAGGTGAAAATACAGCCACTCTCACCCATCTGAAACTAAAAGGTTGGGAACCTGCATTCCCCAATGAGACACACATCGAAAAAAATGGTTCCACTACCACGCTTCACGTGGAGCAGAACCATTCTGTGGTCTTTATTCACAAATAATTTTATCCGTAGATAATCTTACCTGTTTCCTTATCGGTGTTCTCCTCGATGAAGGACTTGTTGTACTGTGTCATACCACGCAGAGACATACCCATGTTCGAGAAACCACCATCGTGGAAGAGCGTCTGCATGGTCACCTTCTTCGTCAGGTCAGAGAACATCACTACACAGTAATCAGCACACTCGTCTGCACTGGCATTGCCCAGAGGTGACATACGGTCTGAGAAGTCGTAGAGGCCATCGAAGCCCTTGATGCCCGAACCTGCCGTCGTGAATGTAGGTGACTGGCTAATGGTGTTCACACGCACACCCTTCTCACGTCCATAGATGTAACCGAACGAACGTGCGATAGACTCCAAGAGTGACTTCGCATCTGCCATATCATTGTAGCCAAAGAACGTACGGTGACTTGCCACGTAAGTCAGAGCCAGCACACTTGCATTCTCTGCCAGTGCATCCATCTTCTTTGCCACCTGCAACATCTTGTGGAACGAAATCGCAGAGATGTCCAGCGTCTTGTCCAAGAGGCTATAATCGAGGTCATCGTAAGTGCGCTTCTTTCTCATGTTCGCGCTCATCGCACAAGAATGGAGCACGAAGTCAATCTGACCACCCAGCGCCTTCTGAGCCTCAGAGAAAAGCATCTCCAAGTCCTCCACGCTCGTAGCGTCAGCGGCAATCACCGTAGCATTGGTCTTCTCTGCCAGTTCCGCGATAGTACCCATGCGGCAGGCAACTGCTGTATTTGTGAGTACGATTTGTGCACCCTCCTCATAAGCACGTTCTGCCACCTTCCAAGCGATGGACTGATCGTTGAGT
>JBGUGM010000135.1:0-8666 GCA_045111535.1 Bacteroidaceae bacterium | reverse complement strand
GCAACTGCTGTATTTGTGAGTACGATTTGTGCACCCTCCTCATAAGCACGTTCTGCCACCTTCCAAGCGATGGACTGATCGTTGAGTGCACCAAAAATAATTCCCTTTTTACCTTTCAACAAATTGTAAGCCATAAATTCGTTTTTTTACCTATTATTGAATATCGTGTAAATCAAAATCGGGTGCAAAGGTACAACATTTTGTGCTTCTTGCCAAAAAAAACTCCCTAAATCCTTTGTCAGTTAGCCAAAATGTTGTACCTTTGCACTCGCTAACGAAAAAGACCATAGCGATGGCGGGGTAGCTCAGCTGGTTAGAGCGTCGGATTCATAATCCGGAGGTCGAGGGTTCGAGCCCCTCCCCCGCTACAAGAAAGAGGTTGCACAGACACGTGCTGCCTCTTCTTGTTTTTGGGAATACGGGCCACTAAATCCTACACTCACTATTTTTTGTTGGCAGTAAAGAAAAATAATCGTAACTTTGCAACAAATTTCGATTACAACATGAAGAAAGTTTGTGATTTCATTGCCCGATGGATGGGCGTATTGGTGTTGCTGACAGCGGTGGTGGCGTTTTTGATGCCTGAGCCATTCAGCCAGATTGACACGTGGTGGATTAACCCGATGTTGGGACTCATCATGTTTGGCATGGGATTGACATTGAATGCGAGCGACTTCAAGGTGGTGTTCAGCCGTCCAAAGGATGTGCTGATGGGGTGTCTCGCACAGTTCACCATCATGCCCATGATGGCATGGGTGCTGACGAAAGTGTTCCAACTACCAGAAGAACTGGCTCTGGGCGTTATTCTTGTAGGATGCTGTCCAGGAGGCACGGCATCGAATGTCATCACTTATCTGGCGAAGGGTGATTTGGCGCTGTCGGTGGGTATGACTGCTTGTTCCACCCTACTGGCTCCTCTGATGACACCTTTCCTCACGTGGTTGATGGCGGGCACGTTCGTGGATGTGGACGCGTGGGGCATGCTGCTCTCGATTGTTTATGTGGTGATTGCACCCATCGTGGCGGGTTTCCTCATTCAGAAGTTCCTGCCTACATTCACGAAGCATGCGGTGGCATATCTGCCAGCGTTCTCCACACTGATGATTACAGGTGTGGTGGGCATCATCGTGGGGCATAACGCTGCCAAACTATTGACGGGTGGACTCATCGTCATTCTCGTGGTGGTGCTCCATAATCTGAGCGGACTAGCATTGGGCTATGGATTGGGACGGCTGTTGGGCCTCTCCCACCCCAAACGTGCTGCAATCAGCATCGAGGTGGGTATGCAGAACAGTGGATTGGCATGTTCGTTGGCAACACTCCATTTTGCTGCTTCACCCATGGCAACGATTCCTGGTGCCATCTTCAGTGTATGGCATAACATCAGCGGTGCCTTGGTGGCGAAAGTATACGGGGTAAAGGATAAAGGTTAGAGTTCACCCACATCGACGAGTCCGTTCATCACCACATAGAGGATGATGTCGGCAAGGGAACGAGCATGGAGTTTCTCCATGATGTTCTTGCGGTGTGAGATAGCAGTAGTAAGACTAATGCAGAGTAGGTCAGCAATCTCCTTGTTGATATGACCCTTGGCAAGCAGGATTGCTACCTCGACCTCACGGGCAGAAAGTCCTGCCCATGTGCTGGGCGACTTTTCATTTGACTTTTGACCCTTGACATTTCCCATTTGGGGATGTCCTTTGCGATGGATGGCAAGGATGGACTTAACCAATGCCTGTTCACTCTGGCACACATTGAGGGTGGGCACACCCGAAATCTGCAAGTCACCATTAACCAGCACGATGGTGCGACGTGAGGGGTCACGGAAATAGGATGCGTATTCGAAATAGAGACGTGATGCCACGAAATAGTGGACGAACTGCCCTTGATCGGCTGCTTGCAGTTCGTCGAACGAAATGAAAATGTGCACCTCAGCCACTGGAATCAGGTCGGTGAGCAAGGGTTGCAAACCGAGGGCAGCCAAGATGTTGGAATCTACAATAGCTATTTCGAAATGAGGCATAAACTTCTTTTTCGCTGCAAAGTTAAGAAAAAGAATTGATAATTGATAATTGATAATTGATAATTAGCCATCCAGAGTGTTTTTTGGAATTAAATCACTACCTTTGCACTATGTTTACCACCACACTTCTTGATTGGTTTGCCCTAAATGGACGGGATTTGCCTTGGCGACACACACGTGACCCGTATGCCATCTGGCTCAGCGAAATCATCCTGCAACAGACACGGATTCAGCAGGGGATGGACTATTGGTTGCGTTTCATGCAACGATGGCCCAAGGTAGAAGATTTGGCAAGTGCAACAGAGGATGAGGTGTTGCGTATGTGGCAAGGACTGGGATATTTCAGTCGGGCACGGAACCTGCACACGGCAGCACAGCAAATCGTCGCACGTAATGGTTTTCCCACCACAATTGAAGACATCAAGCAGTTGAAAGGTGTGGGTGACTATACCGCTGCCGCCATTGGCTCCATCGCCTTCGGACTCCCTGCCGCTGTGGTAGATGGCAATGTGTATCGGGTGCTGGCACGACACTACGGCATCGACACACCTATCAACACCACAAGAGGGAAGCACCTCTTCACGGAACTGGCACAATCGCTGTTGCCTGCGGACAAGCCTGCGGAGTTTAACCAAGCCATGATGGACTTCGGGGCAATTCAATGTACCCCCACCTCACCAAAGTGTGTGGAATGCCCTATGCAGGAAACGTGCGAAGCCTTGCACATGGGACGTATTGATGACCTGCCCGTCAAGGAGAAGAAACTGACTATCAAAACACGTCACCTGACGTATATATATATAAGATGTAAGGGAAAGACGGCTATCCGCAAGCGACCCGCAGGGGATATTTGGCAAGGGTTGTGGGAACCTTTTAATTCCTCATTCCTCATTCCTCATTCCAGACTCATCTGCAAAGATGTCAAACACGTCTTAACTCATCGCATTCTCTTAGCAGATTTTTATTTGTTGGAAGCAGACACCTTTCCCACCCTTCCTGATGAGTATATCTGGGTGGAGGAGAACGAGTTAGACCAATATGCAGTTCCTCGTCTAGTAGAAATTCTGTTGGAACGGCTGCCTCACTAACCGCACAAATCCTCACAAATAAGGATTGTGGGGTATCATAAAAGTCCGTACCTTTGCAGCGGATTTCTGTTCTCATAGGTAAGAAGGACTTTTAAGGTATGAATTTTTTAGGACTCATCATCGCTGTAGCCACTTTTCTCGTGATAGGCATTTTTCACCCTATCGTGATTAAATCGGAGTACCACTTCGGCACTCGGTGCTGGTGGGTATTCCTGATGGCTGGCATCGCCTTCATCGTGGCATCGCTCTTCACAACGAACGATATCCTCAGCCCAGTATTGGGTGTGGTGGGTTGTTCATGTCTATGGAGCATTTTCGAACTGTTTGAGCAGAAGAAGCGTGTGGAACGAGGCTGGTTCCCGATGAATCCGAAACGAGAAAAAGAATATCAACATTAATCATAACACAAACTAATCACAAAAAATGAAAGCAATTCAATTGATCGCATTGACGCTGATTGCCATGATTGGCATGACAGCATGTAGTAACGATGACAAGGACTACCAAGAGTGGACTTACACGGGTAACAACATCATGACCATCGACAAGGAGTATGACCCTGTAGTCATCACTTGTAAGGTGACTCGAAAGGAGAATGGCAAACTCGATGTGGAGATGCCAGAGTACCAACTCAACGGTACCACCATCGGCAACCTCACCATCGGTGCTGTCACCATCAAGGACATCGCTTATGACGCAGAAAAGGGCTGCTACTACCGCATGTATGGCGAGGATGGTCTGACCATGCATTTCAAGGCTGAAGGTGGTCATGGTGCCATGGATGATGACTACCAATTCAAGGAGGACAGTTACATCGAGGTGAAGCAGTACGACAATGGCGTGCTCATCAACAACAACTACTCTTTCGGCAAGATGCCTATGAGAATTATCTCTAAGTTCGAAATACGAAATGAGAGATAAACCTCTGACACTGGTCATCCTCACATTACTCTTGTCCTCTCTGTCAGCCTGTCATGGCATCCTTGACGAACTCTACGATGAGCCCTCGGATAGCGTGACCCTGAAAGAGGGGCAACTGTATGTGGATGCCTCCAGTTGGACAGATTGGTATTATATAGACTTGAAGGAGAAGGGGGTGGTAAAGATGGAGATTCCAATGGAGAAGACGGAATCTCCGGATAATCCAGATACTCCAGAAAGCCTGGAGGGGGCTCCTGGCCTTTACACCTACTGGTATGATGTGTTTGGTCTTGGCCTGAGCAAGCATGAGTTCCGTAGTTTCATGCCCACGGAGGCACAACCAGAGCCTGAGACGTGGCATATCGCTGTACATCGCAACAATGTGAGGACGAACGGAGGAGCGGTGTATGAAACCACCTACACCTCAATGGAGGAACTGCCCAAGAGCAGCGAGGCTTTTATGGAGGCAACCTTCACGCCAGATGAATGGAACGAACTGGACGTGTGGACGATACGTGACCAGATGCTGCAAGGATTGATTGCCAATCAAGGCATCACCATCAACCCCGTGCTGTCACGATGGTTGAGCGTATCATTGCCTCCTGTCCCACCGACCTTCACGCTAAACAACCACGTATTCATCGTGCGTTTCAATGATGGCACATACGCTGCCATCCAATTGGAAAACTACCAGAATGCAGCGGGTGTGAAGTGCTGCTTGACTATTAATTACAAATACCCCTACTGACCGGATGGCAAGAAACTTCTACTTTTCACTTTTAGTTTTTAGTTTTTCACTTCTTGCTTCAGCCCAACAACCCGATACTACCCAATGGCTGAACGGTGTGGTGGTGACGGGTACGCGTACGCCGAAACTGCTGAAGGACACACCAATACAGACCAAAGTCATCAGGACTGAAGACATTGAGAAGGTGGATGCTACAAATGTAGAAGACCTCTTGCAACAGGAAATGCCTGGCGTGGAATTCTCTTATGCCATGAATCAACTGAAGCACATGAACATGAGCGGCTTTGGCGGTCAGGGCATTCTCTTCCTCGTGGATGGTGAACGCTTGGCTGGTGAGACAATGGACGATGTGGATTTCACCCGTCTAAACATGGCAAACGTGGAACGCATCGAGATAGTGAAGGGTGCCGCCAGTGCGCTCTACGGAAGCAATGCAGGAGGGGGTGTCATCAACATCATCACAAAGGAACAGTCAAAGCCATGGACACTGAATGTGAATGGACGTTTGGCACGGCACAACGAAAGACGATTAGGAGGTGAATGGGGCATGAATGGAAAAGGGCTGAAGAATATGCTAAACGTCAACCATACCTCCATCGACAACTTTAACGTACATAATGCCCCTGACCCTGTCACGCAGGTGGTCAGCACCGTGTATGGCGACTGTACTTGGAACATCAAAGACAGATTGACTTTCACGCCTACAGAGGGCTTGAAATTGATTGGAAGGGCAGGCTACTTCTATCGGCAAGTGGTTCGAACGGCAGATACCCCAGAACGCTACCGCGATTTCTCGGCAGGCTTGCGAGGACTATGGGACATCAGTCAACAGGACGACCTTGACCTCTCCTACTCGTTTGACCAATACGACAAGTCGGACTATCACAAAATCACACGGACTGATGTGCGTGATTACAGCAATGTGCAGAACATCTTCCGAGGTGTGTATCACCACAATTGGGCTAGTGGAGACATTCTGACTGTTGGTGCTGACTTCATGCACGACTACCTGATGAACAAGAACTTGGGTTCTCAAACAGAGCAGCAGAACACCTTCGATGCCTTTGCACAATACGACTGGCTCATCAATACCCAATGGGAAGTGGTGGGTGCCTTGCGCTACGACTACTTCAGCGACAGCAACGACTCGCATTTTACCCCGAAGGTTTCTGTTCGTTACCAGCCCATCAGCAACCTGAATCTGCGCTTCGGCTACGGCATGGGCTTCCGTGCACCATCACTCAAAGAGAAATACTACAACTTCGACATGGTCGGCATCTGGATTATCCAAGGTAATCCCAACTTGAAGTCGGAGGTAAGCCATAACTTCAACGCCTCTGCCGACTACACCACAGGAAACTACAACTTCACAGTTGCCACCTATTACAACGATGTGCAGAACAAACTGGCAACGGGCATTCCGCACTATCTGCCAGGCGATGATAAGCAACTCTATCTCGACTATGTGAATCTGGAGAGTTATTCCGTCTATGGTGGCGAAGCAACGGTACAGGCACGATGGGACAATGGACTAAGTGCCAAACTCTCCTATGCCTACACCAACGAGCGATTGCCCAAGGACAAGGACGGCAACACCATCAACAATCAATATATCCCTGCCCGCAACCACTCCCTCACAGCACGAGTGGATTGGGACAAGCAGTGGACCAAACACTACGGGACGTGCTTCTCTCTCAATGGGCGCTTCCTTTCTGGTGTGAAGAACGTGGAGTTTATCGACTATTACGACATTGCGAAAGGCACCAGTACGGTGAAGTATCCTGCTTACACCCTCTGGAGACTCTCTGTCGTGCAACGCTTTGGAAAAGCCATCAAGGTGACCGCAGCATTGGACAACTTGCTCAACTACAAACCCAAGCACTACTACTTCAACTGTCCCATGACGGATGGCATCAATTTGATGGTGGGTGTGTCAGTTGACATCGACAAACTCTTCTAAATAAAGCGTTTCCACTTGACAAAAGATAGAAAAAGAGGCATTTTCTTGCCTCTATCCTAATTTATTACTATCTTTGCACGTTTTTCGGCTCAGTGCCATGCGCTGAGCATGTTTTTTTAGCATCTAATTATCAAAACAGAATATGAAACAATTACTTCTTGGTGACGAAGCCATTGCCTTGGGAGCGATTAACGCTGGACTCTCTGGCGTGTATGCTTATCCTGGCACTCCGTCCACCGAAATCACTGAATTTATTCAGACCAACAAAGTGGCACGTGAACGTGGCATCCACAGTCGTTGGTGTACGAACGAGAAGACGGCGATGGAAGCCGCACTCGGTATGTCTTACGCTGGTAAGCGTGCTTTGGTGTGCATGAAGCATGTGGGTATGAACGTATGTGCAGATGCTTTTGTGAACAGTGCCATTACCGGTGTGAATGGTGGCCTGATTGTCTTGGCTGCCGATGACCCATCCATGCACTCTTCACAGAACGAGCAGGACTCACGTTTCTATGGCAAGTTCGCCCTCATCCCTGTGTTTGAGCCATCGAACCAGCAGGAGGCATACGATATGGTGGCAAGTGCTTTCACACTCTCTGAGAGTCTGAAAGTGCCTGTGCTGCTGCGCATCGTCACTCGTTTGGCACATAGCCGCGCGGCAGTGGAAGTGGGTGAACTGAGCAACGAAAACGCACTCAACCCCAGCACCGACCAGTGGGTGTTGCTGCCAGGCATCGCACGAAAGAAGTATGTGGATCTGTTGGGCAAGCAAGTAGAATTTGAGAAGGCAAGCGAGGCGAGTGCCTACAACCGTCTGGAGAAGGGTGGTCAGCAGCGTCTCGGCATTATCGCTTGTGGTATCGGTTACAACTACGTAAAGGAGAATGTAGGTGATGACGCCAACATCCTGAAGGTGAGCCAATACCCACTGCCAGAAGAGAAGATCAAGGCTTTGGCAGCAGAGAATGATGCCATTCTCGTGGTGGAAGATGGTCAGCCTGTCGTGGAAGAGCAGTTGAAGGGTCTTTTAGGTGCAGGCTACCCCATCAAGGGACGTCTGACTGGTGACCTGCCACGTACAGGTGAGTTGACTCCCGACTGTGTTGCCAAGGCACTCGGAAAACCTGCAGGCCCGGCTTTCGACAACGCAAAGAATCTTGCGGGTCGTCCTCCACAACTCTGCCAGGGTTGTGGACACCGTGATGTCTATGCCGCACTGAATCAGGTGCTGGCTGAATATCCTGATTACCGTGTGTTTGGTGACATTGGTTGTTACACCCTCGGTGCACTGCCACCTTTCAAGGCACTTTCATCTTGTGTGGATATGGGTGCTTCCATCACCATGGCAAAGGGTGCTGCTGATGCAGGTTTGTTCCCTGCTGTTGCCATCATCGGTGACTCCACCTTCACTCATAGTGGTATGACGGGTCTCTTGGATGCTGTAAACGATAAGTCCAACATCACCGTAGTCATCTCCGACAACCTCACCACAGGTATGACAGGTGGTCAGGACTCTGCAGGCACCAACAAGTTTGAGGCGATTTGCCTTGGACTCGGTGTAGAGCCAGAGCATGTACGTGTAGTGGTACCACTTCCCAAGAACATGCCCGAAATCACACGTATCTTGAAGGAAGAGATTGAGTACAACGGAGTTTCAGTGATTATCCCTCGTCGTGAGTGCATCCAGACGGCAGCACGTCACGCAAGAGAAAGAGCAAAGGAGGCAAAAAAATGAAGAAAGACATCATACTTTGCGGTGTGGGTGGACAAGGCATCCTCTCCATCGCTACCGTGATTGGCGAAGCAGCCACAGAAGCGGGACTGAACTTGAAACAAGCAGAGGTACACGGAATGAGTCAGCGTGGTGGCGACGTGCAGTCTAACCTGCGTCTCTCTACGGAGAACATCTACAGTGACCTCATCCCA
>JBGUGM010000134.1:0-2825 GCA_045111535.1 Bacteroidaceae bacterium | reverse complement strand
CTGCTCAATCCACAGCGGGATGACACTTCCGCGTGAGCACATCACATTGCCATAGCGCGTACAGCATATCTTCGTGCTGCCCGAGTTACGACTCTTCGCCACGGCTATCTTCTCCTCGATAGCCTTGGTGATGCCCATCGCATTGATAGGGTAGGCCGCCTTGTCCGTCGACAGGCAGATGACGCACTTCACCCCTGCATCGATGGCAGCATCCAACGTGTTGTCCGTACCGATGACGTTCGTCTTCACCGCCTCCATCGGGAAGAACTCACACGACGGCACCTGCTTCAGCGCAGCGGCATGGAACACATAGTCCACCCCCTTCATCGCATACTTCAGGTTCGAGCGGTTCCTCACGTCGCCGATGTAGAACTTCACCTTGTTGGCCACCTCGGGCATGCGTGCCTGGAAGTCGTGACGCATGTCGTCCTGTTTCTTTTCATCACGCGAGAAGATACGTATCTCCCCGATGTCTGTTCTCAAAAAGCGGTTCAGCACGGCATTGCCGAACGAACCGGTGCCCCCTGTTATCAGCAGCACCTTGTCCTTAAAGACACTCATTGTATTTTAATATTTTATTCTTAAATTCTCTAATTCTTGACAACTATCTTGACCATTTCCACCATCTATGCCACACGAACCAGAGGGGAGGCCAGATAATCTCTGCTGGGTAATGCCGCATCAGATGAGCGTTATGCTTCACGACCTTCTTGACCGTCTGAAGCTTTCCTCTCTTGTCCGACGACAGACGTTTGTCGTGATGACCGAAGTTTCCACCAGCCATCACCTCCGACAGGATGAACCGCCCTTCACTCTCCAACGGCTCACCAAGCATATATTCCTTCTCCAGGCCAAACGCCTCCTGCAGCACCCACATCACACCACGGGCAAACTTCCACATCCCGAACTGCCTTAACAGTTTTGTGAGCCCAATCTGACTACTCCCCTCGCCCTTTGGAGAGGGGCTGGGGGTGAGGCTATTCAGCACAAAGTAGTAGTCCATCAACTGTCGCAACCCCACACCTTCATAAAGGAAATGCCGGTAGATATGCAACAAGATATAGAATCGGTTGAACTCCACAGTAGGCGTTACCAAGTCACCATTCTGTGAGAACAACATATCCTCATGTTCTTTCAACCATTTCTGCAGTTTCCTGTTCTGCCATAAGTTCAGCAATACCTCCACCCGGTAATGAACCTCCACCTCCGTATCCTTGAAGACATGAAGATGCAGATGCTTATAGTCCCAGCGCACCTCCCTCATCCCGCAGTCGTGTGCAAACTGTAAGGCCCGCTCCCGTCCGCAGTCCACAAAGATATCGATGTCCCCCGGTTGTCGAAGCGTTCTGAGGCTTTCTGTGTGACCATAATACATGGTCACCCCTTGACCTTTCAGTATCGACGACCGGATGGCAGCCTCGCCAAACCGTTTCTGCAGCTTGACGCACTGTCTGTCTATCGTCGCATTTCTCTGCTTGATGCTTTCAGCAGCCCCGATCCATTCAAAGAGCAATGCCCTTGGCGGCCACTGCTCTTCTGGCAGTCTCTGCACCCCCGCAAAGGCGATACCCACCACCGACTGTTTCTGTGCATCAGCAAACAAGTCGCGCCATTCCTCCTTCGATGGAACATGCGACAACCTGTCCCGCTTCCCAAGCGCTATCTGTAACAGTTCTAAGAGAAGCATAAAAGAAATCCTATTTGTTCAAGCGATAAGATACAGGGTAGGGTAGGAAACAACGCCATTTATGTCATCTGACACTAAAGCCGCCATCAACAAACAGGTTTGCCCCTGTCACCCAACGTGAAGCATCGCTCAGCAGGTATATACAGGCATTGGCAATGTCACTTGTCTCACCAAGTCCCAAAAGATGCTGTGCCTCCAAGGCAGCCCGCTTCTCGGGGTCTTTCATGTGAGGCAGATTCATATTAATAGGTGTACAGATAGCTCCAGGCGATATGGAATTGACTCTTACTTTCTTGCGAGCCAACTCACAAGCAAGATGTTTGGCGAGGTTCAGTAGTGCTGCCTTGGTCATCCCGTAAGTAGATTTACCCACCTCACCGAAACTGCCTGCCACAGAAGAGAAGAAGACAACGCTGCCACCTTCTTTTGACAGGTTGCCCATCTTCGTGCATTCCTGAGCGAGGAAATATCCTGTATAGACATTCACGTGGAAGAACTTATCCAACTCTTCTGGTTTCGTGAGTTTAAAAAGATTAGTCGTAGAAATACCTGCGCAGTTCAAAAGACCGTTTATACGTCCTACCTTCAAAACTGCATCCTTGATTATTTCAGAAACCTTTTCGTAGTCCAGTAGGTTCACCGAAGCCCAATAATGTTCCTCGGGACGTTCCACCATTCCCATCGTTTCTTTCAACCCTACTTCATTCAGGTCCAAAAGAATGAGTCTTGCCCCCATCTTGGAGCAATTAATGGCGCACTGACGGGCAATCCCTGATGCAGCACCAGAGATAACGACAACTTTCCCTTCAAGGGAAAACGGGTTAAACGGCTTTTCCATGCTCTACTTCTACTATATCACTAATCTTACAGTCAACAAATGTGATGATTCCAGTAGCCCATGCCATGCCGACGCCGAAAGCACTGAGCATGAGTTTCTTTTCACCCTGCATTTTGTCTTTCAACTCACTCGCAATCGTCAGAGGGACTGATACCGATGAAGTATTGCCATACTTCTGTATCGTCCAGGGGATACGCTCCTTGTCGAGCTTCAGTTTTTTGGCGATATGATTGTTGATAAAAGCATTGGCCTGGTGGAAGATATAATAGTCCATCTGGTGGATGTCCTCACCAGTAGCAG
>JBGUGM010000133.1:0-29556 GCA_045111535.1 Bacteroidaceae bacterium | reverse complement strand
CTGCACCGCAATGCGGGAGAGTAGGTCGCCGCCTTCTTGAGGAGAGACGCTTTCAGGAGTTATCCTGAGGGTGTCTCTCGCTTTTTTGTCTTGTTTTTTTGTGTTCTATGAAATTTTTATTACCTTTGCAGTTCAATCACATAAAGTTAACTGAATAACGTTATATATAGACAGATGAGAGATGTAAGAAGTCTTTTGATATTGTGCTTATCGTTCCTGTTGTGTTTGTTGCCGATAGGAGCATGGGCAGTGACGGTACAGTCTTCTGCAGATGGGGTAGTTGGTGCTGATGATGACGAAGGCAAACGGGTGTTGCATGGTCGTGTGACGGATGAGAAGGGAGAGCCGTTGCCTGGTGTGGCGGTGTTCCCGACAAATTTTGTGGAACATGGTGCCGCTACGGATATGGATGGTAAGTATGTGTTGCAGAATGTGCCAGCAGAGGCAAAGTCGGTGACTTTCCTGATGTTGGGCATGAAGAAGGAGATTGTGATGATTGGCAAGAAGTCGCAGATGGATGTGATGCTGATTGAGGATGTCAATTCCTTGGAGGATGTGGTGGTGACTGGTTATCAGAAGATTGATAAGCGTTATTCGACCAGTGCCGTGACTTCCTTGAAGATGGAGGAGGTGCATCTGCCAGGTGTGGCAAGTCTTGACCAGATGCTGGAAGGTAAGATTCCTGATATGGTGTTCACGACCAATAGCGGTGAAATCAATGCGACGCCTCGTCTTCGTATTCGTGGTACTTCTACGTTGATTGGTAACCGTGAGCCTTTGTGGGTGTTGGATGGTATCATTCTCACCGATCCTGTGGCTTTGAGTCCTGACGTGCTGAATGACCCTGATTATGTGAATCGTATTGGTAATGCGGTTTCTGGCATCAATCCGCAGGACATTCTTCGTATTGACGTGTTGAAAGATGCTGCTGCCACCGCTTTGTATGGTACTCGTGCGGCGAATGGTGTGATTGTCATCACCACCAAGAGTGGTCGAGAGGGTAAGCCAGTCCTTTCATATACCGCAACGATGACAGCCCGTCGTCGTCCTCATTACACCGACCACAAGATTAACCTGATGAACTCCAATGAGCGCATCCAGTTCTCTCAATATCTTGTTGACCAGCATTACTTGTACCCCAGTGGTATGCCTTTGGTGGGTTATGAGCATGCGCTCAATAATTTGTATGCAGGGGTATATACGCAGAGTGAATTTGACAATGCGGTGAACGAGATGGCGTCGATGAACACCGATTGGTTTGATATCCTGTGTCATAACTCATTCTCTCACGACCATAGCGTGTCTGTTTCGGGTGGTAGCGATAAGATTCGTTACTATGCTTCCTTGGGATATACCGACCAGGACGATGTGATTAAGAACACCACGAATCGTCGTTATACGGGGATGGCGAAGTTGGACATCCAGTTGATGAAGAAGTTGGATTTGGAGTTGAACATTAACGGATATCACAATGACCGTGAGTATAATGCCAGCCACATCAATCCCACGGATTATGCTTACAACACCTCACGTGCCATTCCTGCGTACAACAAGGATGGTTCCTACTACTATTACAAGAAGAACACGGGTGGCTTTGCTGGCTATCTGAACTACAACATCCTGAACGAGTTGGACAATTCGGGTCAGGATCAGTCTGTCAACAATATCATGGCGACTGCCAACCTGCATTTCCAGCCCTTGCAGTGGTTGCATTTCAATGGCATCCTTTCCTTGAATTCCTCATCCAGTTCTTCCGAGACGCTGTATGGGGAGAGCACATTCTACAGTTCCTCCCTGCGTCGGAGCGAGGTGGGTGTGTTGCCAGGGGCAGACAGCGAGATGCCTTATGGTGGAGAATACACGAAACAGACCACCAGCACGAAGGGCTATACTGCCCGCTTGCAGATGGATATCAACAAGTTCGTTGATGAAGACATGTTCCATCTCATCAACTTCTCATTGGGTGGTGAGGCATCCTCAACCCTATACAAAGGTTATGAGCGCACTGATCGTGGTTACTATCCCGATCGAGGCGAGACCTTTGTAATCAATGTGCCCTCCACTTATACCAGTTACTACACGTGGCTCAGTGGTAATGTGCCAACGATTACAGATCAGAAGACCAATCTTTTGTCGGCATACGCAACGTTGTCATACACCTTCAAGGACCTGTTCACGCTCAATGCCAACACCCGTTTCGATGGCTCCAATAAGTTCGGTAGCCGTAGTAACGAGAAGTTGTTGCCCATCTGGTCAGTGTCCGGTAATGCCAATTTGAAGAGCATCGCGAAAATCAATGCTGATTGGTTGGACAATCTGACCGTGAAGGCATCTTATGGTGAACAGGGTAATATGTTGGACGACCAGACGCCTGTCATGGTCATCAAGAAGGGGACGATGGACGCCTACTATGGTGAGATGGTGACAACGGCGAAATACTTTGCCAACCCTGATTTGAAATGGGAGAAGACCCATTCCACCAATGCTGGCTTTGAGTCCAGTTTCTTTGCAGGACGCTTCCAGTTAGGCTTCGAATTGTTTCACAAGCGTACCATCGACGCTTTCATGTCGAAGACCATCAGTGATGTGAACGGCTATACCTCTTACATCGTCAATTCAGGTACCGTCATTAACAAGGGTTATAATATCACCCTCTCTGCAACCCCCGTCAAGTTGCACCATTTCTACTGGATTCTGTCAGGTAACTTCTCGAAAATCAAGAATAAGGTGACGACCACTCCTGGTGGTTCATCGTATGAATTGAATGACTTCCTGAATGGTACAGCAGTGGTGGAAGGACAGCCTGTAGGCACGTTCTACAGTTACAAGTTCGTGGGTCTGAGCAGCGAAGACGGAGGTCCTATCTTCGAGGATTGGGAAGACCGCCAGAGTGAGATTGAGAACCTGAACAATTATGAGGCATACACGAAGGTGCTTGTGCCGAGCGGCAAGCGTGAACCAGACATCACAGGTAGCATTTCCAACACCTTCACCTACAAGCAATGGCGTTTGGGCGTGACCTTCACTTATGCCTTTGGTGCCAGCACACGTCTGTTCCGTCTCTACGATGGCTTTACGGGAGGCTACTCCAGCGAGGCGAATGTGAGCCGTGACCTGATGAACCGTTGGCAGAAGCCTGGTGACGAGGCACACACCAACATCCCTTCCATCATGGGAAGCGGCAACAGCAGTTATTGGCAGTATGCCAACCATTGGAGCAGCAGTGACCTCTACACGGGACCTCGTTTCAGTGGTAATGCATGGACCATGTACGACTACTCCACAGCCCGTGTGGTGAGTGCCGATTATGTGAAGTTGCAGAACATCTCCCTCACGTATGAGTTTGATAAGAAGTTGATCCAGAAGTGGCATCTCAGTCGATTGGCATTGACTGCATCAGCCACTAACCTGCACACTTTCTGCAACAGCCGTTTGCGTGGTCAGACACCGACGCAGGGAGGTTTCTCCGAGATACAATTGAGTGATACACCCACCTATACCTTAGGACTTAACGTGGAATTTTAAGATGAAACAGATACACAACATATTTCTTTCTCTCGTCACAGGGCTTTCAGCCATGCTCCTGGTGTCGTGCAGCGATTTCTTGGAGGAATACTCGCAGGACACCGACTATGTGCGTACATGGAAAGACCTCGATGAGTTGCTGATTGGCGACTGCTACCTTCCTGTGCATGCTTCCGATTACCTGAGTTACACCTCTAATGTGGGCTCATGGATTCATCTTTTGGGCGATGAGGTGCAGGAGTCCCAGACAGGTTATACCACCCAATATGCCACAGGCGATTATCGTGAAAAGTCTTTTGGCTACTTCACCTGGCAACAGCGAGTGGGGCAGAACGAGTCCTATACCGACTACTACACCGAGAATGACACGTGGACCAAGGTCTATTACTGCATCAATGTAGCCAACAACATCCTGTCCTCTGTGGAGGATGTACCCTGTGTCACAGAGGTGGAGAAAGAAGGTGTTCACAAGGTGAAGGGAGAGGCGCACTTCCTTCGTGCCTACTACTATTTCTGGTTGGCGAATCTGTATGGAAAGCCCTACAATCCAGTCACTGCAGAGACAGACCTTTGTGTGCCGTTGAAGACTAGTGATGTGGTGGAAGACAAGAAGTTCACCCGTCAGACCGTGGCAGAAGTCTATCGTCAGGTGCTTGCCGATTTGTCTGTTGCCGAATCGGAACTGGCACAGTTGAAGACACCTAAGTCCAGCATCTACCGTGCTGATTCCACTGCCTGCCACCTGCTTCAGAGTCGTGTTTATCTCTATATGCAGCAGTGGGACAAGGCATCCCTCTATGCCAAGAAGGTGCTTGCCGAGCATCCTGCCCTGACCAACTTGAACACCGTCAGTGGCAAGTTCTTGGTGAAGAGCAACGTCGAGAACCTCTTTTCAATGGGAGGCAACGATGTTCACCGCATCTTTAACTACCTCTGCCAGTCCTATTCTGTCAGCAAGGAACTCTACGAGGCCTACACCAGCAACGACCTCCGCAAGTCCCAGTGGTACTGGAAGAAAGGCTTGTTTGTGGGTCCTGTGCGTGTCACTGTGAACAATCTCTATACTTCCTACGATGCCACCAACGGCAATTACTATGAGCGGGCATACTCCGAGAAAGGCAAGCAGGAAGAAGTCTCAGGACAGTTCCTGATGCGTTCGGCTGAGGCCTATCTCAACGAAGCCGAGGCGGCAGCCTATTTGGGAAATGAAGATGAAGCAAGGCGAGTGCTCAATTTGCTGAGAGTCAACCGTTTCTCCTCTTCAGCCAACAGCGAAGTGACGGCATCAGGTGCAGACCTCGTCACCCTCATCCGTAACGAGCGTCGTCGTGAACTGGCACTCGAAGGACATCGCTGGTTCGACCTGCGTCGTTATATGGTATGCAGCGTGCAGTCCGAGAGCCATGCTATCACCCACGAATGGACCTACTACTCATCCCATACCTCCACCACCATGACAGAACGTCATCGTTTCGTGCTGGAGGCAAACGATGATGCCTATACCCTTCCAATTCCACAGGAAGTGATTAACTTTAACACAGGAATGCCCAACAATGTGCGTCCTTGGCGTCAATACACCGTTGTACAATGAAAAAGTTCTATTATATCTTCTCCATCGTGGTGTCCATGATGGCTGTCTCCTGTTCTGAAGACGGCGTGACACCTCATCTGAAAGACACCACCCAAGCCTTTCTTCCTGCTGCCGATGACAACAGCGAAGAGGCACAGATGCGTCGTGACTTCTATCAGACTTACGGCTCCTTCCTTCTCTTTAACGACACCCTCCAGCATGAGGAACTCGGCAAGGATGTGAACGGTGACATGCACTACTTCACTGAAGTGCTTGACCTGAATTATCAGGTGGGCATGAGTACCGAATCCAACGAGAAGTTCCGCTTCACCCTTCTGACTGACATGGAGCAGAAGCGCTCAGCCGTGCAGTACATCAAAGACTACCTCCTGACGCATCTGACAGGCAAACTGAAACCCTACTCATGGTTGTTGGTCGATAAGATTCAGCGCGACTTCTCGGGCACTGTTTCCTCTCCCTATGCAGCCACAGGACAACGTGCCGTGGTGGTGGCGTGCAACTTGTTGCCACAGATGACAGATGCCCAGAAGGTGCAATACACCGCACAGGTCATGAACACTATCATTGCCAAATTGGCGAACGACAATGCCACCGCCTTCGAGGAATTCCTCCAGGTGAGCAAGGCATATTATGATGGTGAATTCACAGCCCCTGCCACCAATGCGGAGAACACCGCCTTGCTAAATCAGGTAGGCTTCATCTGTCGTGGTACCGATGACTTCAAGCAAGAAGCAAATGGACGCTATCCCAATCAGGAACAGGACATCAAGGCATACGCCCGTCTGGTGGTAGCCAGCACGACAGAAGCCACTACCACTAAATACGCAGACTATCCCCTTGTGCTGGAGAAATGCGACATCATGCGTAAAACCCTCAAATCATTAGGATATGTGGAATAAAGCGTTTTTAGCCCTTTTGTGCATGTTATTCCTTGTGGGATGTTCCAGTGATGACAGCATCTCTGTCGAGCAGCCCTCTGCACAGGGAACCTTCGTCGATGCACGTGATGGAAAAGAATACCACTACATTCACGTGGGTGGTTTGGATTGGTCAGTTGAGAACTTGGCATACGACTTAGGCAACCAAGACCTTGCTATGGTCTATCAGAATGTGGACGATTACCAGAGTGGCAATTATTCCATTGCCAATCAAGCCAAGTACGGCATGCTCTATTCTTACGAAGGAGCCAAGCAAGCCATTCCCGACGGATGGCGTCTTCCCACCGATGCCGACTGGGCAGCCCTCGAAGCCTCTCATGGTTATCTGAGCGATGCCTTCCGACTCCTCTATGGTGGTTACTTCACCAAGAACACGGCAGCAACAGCCTACAACGGTAGCCGTTTCATGGGCACTTGGGCATACTTCTGGACAGCCACTGGCGATGAGTCCAAGGAAGGTGAGTTCTACTATGCCCGCAAGAAGTTCTACGGCACTCAGCAGATGGAGCGTCTGAGCATGGAGCCCACCGCATACTTCCTCAGTGTCAGATTTGTACGTTAACCCAATATCGAGTGAATCGATTTTATACGATACTCCTCTCATTGTTCCTGGCATTGACCTTGCAGGCACAGGAAGTGCAGAAAGACAGCACCACAGAAGCCTCTCTGCCCACCGACGTGTATGCTTACTACGTGGTGGTCACACCAGGTGAGAAGATGTCAGCCATTTTGGGACATGCAGCAGTGCGGATGTCCTGTCCATCACAAGGATTGGACTATTGTTTTACGATCAAGACCCCAGAAATCAAGGATGAAGCCATCGATATGCTTTTTGGAAAGTTGCGCATTGGAGTGGTACCAGAGGAAACGGAGATGTTCCGTCAGGATTACATCAAGGATGGTCGAGGCATCACTGAGTACCGCTTGAATCTGACTTTGGATGAGACACGCCAGTTGTGGCAGATGTTGGATGAGCAGGTGGCACGTGGCTTGTATATGAACCTCGACTATGTCAACAACAGTTGTACGCAAGTGTCGTTCGAGAACATTTACGAACTGTTGCGTGTGCGTTCGGGGATGAATATAGACCAGATGATTCGTGAAGCGATTCCAGTCAAGACCCGTCGTGAGGCAGTGCTCAACTTTTTCGACCAGAGCACATGGTGGGGATTCCTGCTTCATTCCTGCTATTCCTATTATCCCGATGAAGAAGTCTCTCCTCGTCGTTTGGTGGTGATGCCCCAAGATGCCGCAAAAGTGCTGATGAAGGCAGGGGTGGTGGCGGAAGAGACAACTGTCAACAGACAACAGACAACGGACAACGGGCAACGGACAACGGGCGGCTGGTTCACCCCTTTGGTGGCATCCATCCTGTTCCTCTTGCTTTGCCTTTTGCCCTTCAAGCAAGTTGACTATGTGGCTGTTCCCTTGTGGGGGGTGTTATTGCTGCTGTTCGTGGCATTATCCATCTTTGCAGGTTCGGCAGGCATTGGCTTCAATTGGCTCATTCTTGCCCTTTTCCCCTTGACTGCTCCCATCGGCATCATCTATATGCTCTTCCACATGGGCGATATCTACAGCCTCTCGCAGTTGTTGGTGGTACTGGCGTTCTTCGCTCGTGCACTATACATATTCCATAGAAATAAAGAGAAGTTAACTATTAATATTAATCTTAAAAAACAAAAGGACTTATGAGAAAAATTTACTCCTTTATGCTTTTTGCCATTCTGAGTATCTCAGCATTTGCTGAGCCAGACGGCTATTACTATTGGTTCTATGACGAAGTGAAAGCAGAACCTACAGGTAAAGGTAAAATCTATGTGTCTCAAGACTATGTGGACGAATTCGAGACCCCTATTGAGTACCAGGAAAGCATGGAACTCAAGGTATGTGTCGAAGGCTTCAGCCAAGGCACCCTTTACACTTATGAACAACCTGCAGAGGGTTATCAGTTTGTAGGTTGGTACACCGCTGATGCCAGCAAAGCCACACTTGCAGACAAGGTTTCAGATGGTGCTTATTTGGATGTGACCACTACCACTGCCTCTGAAGACAATCTGGTCGAGGGATATGCACCCGTCCCAGATGCCACCTATTATGGTATCTTTGCCAAGGTGAATGTTCAGATTCTTTCAAGTATGAAGACGGTAGGTTCTGTTGACATCAGCAAGGTGGCTAACGATACAGGCGATCAAGTGACCATCACGGCTACTCCTAACGATGACAAGACGAAGTTTGACTACTGGGAGAATCGGAATGGTGATCAGATTAAGGAGAATCCTTATACCTTCACTGTTGCTGACGAGGACACTTATACAGCCCACTTCTCTGGCGACAACATCAAACAGATTGACTTTGGTGAAGGTAAGTACATTCCATTCTCCAGCGAATTGTCTGCGAAATTGTCTGATGGCATTTATGTGTATGAAATCATCTCACAAGAAAAGGCATTTTGGGACGAAGAAGATCATCTTATCCGTTTCGATGAAACCGAGAATGCTTGGGGATGGGTAGAAGAGGAGTATGACGAAGACTGGAACCCGATCAGTTCTATTTTCCATAAGTATGAAGGCGAGATTCCAGACCTTCCCACATATGCGGTATCTCCTTCTGTAGGTAATGGCTATATGGCAGGAAATGGCGCAATTCTCTATGGTGAGGGTGTTCAGACCATTGTACTTTACGAGGATGAGTCTGCCTACGTTTCAGACATGAGCAAACTGACTCCTACTTGTGGTGGTGCCGTTGACATCGCTTCTCTTCCCACGAAGGACGATGATGAAAATGCCATCACTTACTATGTGCTTCAGGACAATGCCTTTGTGAAGGTAACTTCTGGTACTGTGGCAAAAGATCAGTGCTATCTGGCACTCACAGCAACAGATTCACCTCTGCCTGAAAAGGTTTATATCAACCCCAACGATGATCCGGCTGACATTCAGGACATCAATGTTGAGTCAGCACCTCAGTTCAATGGCATCTACACTATCGATGGTAAGCAGGTGGTTGCTCCTGTCAAAGGCATCAACATCATCGGCAATCGTAAGGTTTGGGTGAAGCAATGAGAAAGAACCTCTCTTTATATGCTCTGATGGTCTGCTGTTTGGTCATCCTTGCTTCATGCAAGGAGGAGGCTGAACGGCAGACCTTCTGCATTCATGGCACCATCCCCGGACTCACTGCTGGGGTGGAAATCGGATTGTTGAATGCAGAAGACAAAAACGCCGATGAAATCGCCAAAACCACTGTGCAGAAAGATGGTGAGTTCTGGCTCGAAGGACAGGTGGAGCACCCCATCCTCTGCACCCTGACCACCAACAATCTTGCCCTTCTGGGCGAGCAGGAAGAGGCAAGTGGCTATGAAGGTGTGAAGTGGACTTACACCCCCGTTTTCGTCGACAACTCTGACATGGAGATTCAGGTGGCTTCCTACGACCTCGTGCCCGATGCACCAGAATCGGCAGACTTCCACATCGTTGGCAGCCCCTCACATCAGGAGTATTGCGAGTTCGTGGCGAAGTGTGGCAATGTCGAGTTCCAACGTCCAGACATCGATGCAGCCCTGCAGTTCTTTGCCGCACATCCTACCTCGGTGGTGTCCATCTATGCCGCCAACAAACTGCTCACCAATGCCTACAACCTCACTGCTGAGCAGGTGCAGCAGATGAAGCAGACCCTCACCGAGTGTCCTGCCGACACTGCCCGGTTCAACCGCTTCGCCGAACGTGTGCAGTTTGCCGAGCAGACCACCGTGGGCAGTCCCGTTGTTGACCTCGACCTCGTCACTCCCGACGGTATCCATTGTCAGTTGGCAGACATCGTCAAGTCCCACGAAGGCAAGACCTTGCTCATCGACTTCTGGGCATCGTGGTGTGGCATTTGCCGAGCCTCCACACCCGACATCAAGACACTCTACAACACTCTCGACCGCTCCAAGTTCGATGTCATCTCCGTCTCTTGCGACGAAGACGACCCTGCATGGCGCAAAGCCATGCAGGACGACCAGATGCCTTGGGCACAATATTGCCTCACTCCCGATGGTTACAAGGCATTCTTTGCTCATTATCAAGTCATTGGTGTGCCCTACTATCTGCTCGTCAATCCTCAAGGTAAGGTCATTGCCAATCCCGCAAGTGTGGAGGATGTGAACCTCCAATAAAGTTTCAGCGGTTTATTATCCTTTTTGGCGTCCATTTGGATAAAATTATCCATTTGGACGTCTTTTTGGATAAAATTATCCAACTCGTCTCTGTTTCGGATAATATTATCCATTTCTGAGCCCCGTTGGATAATATTTCACCAGCCTCACGGGGTTTCACCAATACGGGTACAAGTATCTCACCCATACACAGCAAAGGGTCTCACTCATACACCGGGTCGGGTCTCACCAATACACCGCGTTGGGTCTCACCAATAGACCTTAAAGGGATGCTGAAACGGGTCTTTCGGGAATTCGGTCATAGAGGGCAGTTTTTCCCGCTCTTTAAATTAAATAAATGTACGCGCGCGAGAGCAGGGGGGGGCAAAATGGGGCATATAATTCACATTTATGGATGATGGGATTATTCCGTATATAGCACGGCGTCGTTGACACTTTTGAGTCCGAGGGTGCCCATGTATTGGGCGATGTTCCCGTGTAGAATGACGAATCGACCGAGATTTTCAGGGTGGGCTGAGAGATTCAGACCTTCCCTGATTTCTTTTTGTGCCTTGGCGCCTGTGGAGAGTTGAATGGCAATGCAGTTGTGATAGTCCTTTTCTCCGATGGAATCGGCTATTACGATATTGGTCTCAACATCTCCAGTGGCGAACACAGCGTGGGAGATATTATTCTTATTCTTGGTGATGAATCCCACGATGAAACCGCATACATAGGCGTCTGGAATGCCGATGGCTTCGTGGTATTCGAGGTATGGAGGAATGAGATTCAGAACATCGTGAACGGAATAGGCAGTTTCCTCGGTGAGACCGTGATATTCTACGTATTCTATGATTTCATCGAGGGAGAGAGAGTCTGGGTTTTGGGGTGGGGTGACAGGGATGGTGATAGTGTCTTCCACCACTTCGTCGGGTTGTGGTTTCTCCTCGGTGGGCAGATCCACCTTCTCGCATGAGGTGAAGGTGAGCAGAAAGAGGAATATCAGAGGTATTGTCTTGTTCACGTTCTTGAAGTTTTTTGCAAAGATAATGAATTATCAATTATCAATTGTCAATTATCAATTAAATTTTGTACCTTTGCAAAAAATTAGATACAGAAGATGAAGATAAAGGTAATAGCACCCGATGCCATCAAGGGACGTGTCGTCCTTCCCTCATCAAAGAGCATCAGTAACCGTGCGCTGACCATCAGCGCGCTGGCTGGTGGTGATGCGTTGGTGGAGAATGTCAGTGACTGTGATGACACCCGTGTGATGCAGTCATGGTTGAAAGAACGTCCCGAAGTGGTGAACATTGGTGCGGCAGGTACGGCGATGCGTTTTTCGACCGCATTATTAGCGGTGAGTGAGGGCACGCATGTCATCACGGGAAGTGAACGGATGAAGCATCGTCCCATTGGAATTCTGGTGGAAGCCTTGCGGCAATTAGGTGCTCAAATTGAGTATGTGGACCAAGATGGTTTTCCACCCTTGCGTATTGTTGGTAATTCGAAATTAGGGGGTGGAAAAGTGGAGTTGTCGGGAAGTGTCAGTTCACAGTATATTTCTGCTTTGCTGATGATTGGCCCTATGTTAAAGAATGGACTGATACTGAATTTGATAGACAATGTTGTAAGCCGTCCGTATATTGATATGACGTTGGCTGTGATGAAAACTTACGGTGCCGAAGTAGGGTGGAAAAATGAACAGACAATTGTTGTGGAACCAATGCCTTATCAACCGTGTGTTTACAAGGTGGAGAATGACTGGAGTGCAGCGAGTTATTGGTATGAGATGGTGGCACTGTCACCTAACGCAGATGCAGAGGTTGCGTTGCCTGGTTTGTTTGCTGAAAGCCTGCAGGGTGACAGTCGTGGTGCGGAGGTGTTTGAACGCTTGGGAGTGAGCACGGAACATCGTGGAGATGAGGTGGTGCTGCGAAAAAATGGCAAGCGTGTGGAACGGTTGGATGTGGACTTCGTGGAGATGCCTGACTTGGCACAGACGTTTGTGGTGACTTGTTGCATGATGGGTATCCCCTTCCACTTTACGGGTTTGCAGAGTTTGAAAATCAAGGAGACCGACCGCATAGAGGCATTGAAAGTGGAACTGAAGAAGTTGGGGTTTGAAATAGAAGACAGGAACGACAGCGAACTGTCGTGGAACGGACAACAGACAACAGTCAACAATCAACTCCCCATTGATACCTATGAAGACCACCGCATGGCGATGGCATTTGCGCCTGTGGCATTGACGAATGGGTGTATAGTCATTAATGAACCGCAGGTGGTGTCGAAGTCGTACCCGAACTATTGGAAGGACTTGAAAACGGTAGGATTTAAAATTGAAGAGCAGAAGTGATGAGAGTACAGGACATGGAATGTTGCGGACAGCATGAAGTCTGCGAGAAAGAGAGTCTGCTGGCTGCTTTGAGCAAGGAGATAGAGTACTACGAGGACGAGGAATTGGATCGTTTCCGTGGTAGGGAGGGTGATGCCTATTCTTCCGATGAAATCGAGGAATTTCGTGAAGTTCTATATACAATGCGAGAGGATGAAGTGGCTGGTTGGGTGCGTTCGTTGCAACTACGTGCCGTGGAGTTGCCTGACAGTGTGAAGGAAGAGGTGCTGATGATTGTAGGAGAGTTGAGGATGGATAGTTTAGAAGTTAAGGGTTAGAGGTTAGAGACTGGTCATACAATAAGACACATGTCTTTTCGTTATATGTAATATAACTCAACTGTCAGAAGTTCCGTTTCGTTTTGAAGCGTTTGATTTACATAATATGCAGTTGCGCGACTTTGTTCGTGCTGTTGGTGGCGTGTTCTACAGAGAAGAATACGCCTTTGTCGCGTCGCGTGCACGCGTTGAAGGCAAGGTACAACACCTACTTCAATGGCAATGAGGCGTACAAGGAGGGTAGGCAACTGCAGGAGGATGGGAACAGGGACAACTTCACGGAAATCATTCCTCTGTTTGTGACGGGCAACAAAGCCACGCAGAAGATTGGTGCGGGTAACTTTGACAGAGCCGTGGAGAAGAGCCAAAAGGCGATTAAGACCCATAGCATCACGAAGCGTCCCGAATGGAACAAGAGTCGCCCGAAGTCTGCCAAGGACAGGATTTGGCTGAGTCAGAAGGAGTATAACCCGTTCTTGTGGCGGGCATGGTTCCTGATGGGTGAGGCACAGTTTCGGAAGGGTGAATACATGGAGGCGGCATCGACCTTTGCCTATATCCAACGTCTGTATTTCTCGAAACCAGATTTGGTGGCACGTGCCCGATTGTTAGAAGCACGTTGCTACGCTGAGATGGAATGGTTCTACGATGCCGAAGACCTCATTTCCCGTGCCCAGCGTGACAGTTTCCCGAAGAATCTGGAACCACTGAAGGCAACGGTGCTAGGTGACATCCAACTGAGGCAGAAGCAATACCCCGAAGCGATTCTGAACATTGAGAAAGCGCTGAAAGTGGAGCACCGCAAGTTGCCCAGGGCGAGGATGTACCTGTTGTTGGGACAACTCTATCACCGTATCGGGCATGACCCCGAGGCATACCGATACTTCAAGAAGGCCATCCGTCTGAATCCTCCTTACGAACTGGAATTCAATGCCCGCATCCTGATGAGTGAGGCGTTGTCGAAAGGACAGTCGAAGCAGATGATTCGCAAGTTGAAGGCGATGGCAAAGAATCCGAAGAATCAGGAGTATCTGGATCAGGTGTATTATGCCATCGGCAACATCTACTTGTCGAAGGGTGACACGACCCACGCCATCTGGGCATATAAGGACGGTGTGGAGAAGGGTACACGTAACGGCATCGAGAAGGGTGTCGTGCTGCTGCATCTGGGAAGATTGTACTGGGACAGGGAGAAGTTTGTGGATGCCCAGAAGTGTTATTCGCAGGCGTTCGGACTGCTGGACAAAGACCACGATGCCTATAAGGAGGTGGATGAACGCAGCAAAATCCTCGATGAACTGCTGCCTTTTTCCTCGGCTGTGGAGTTGCAGGACAGTCTGCAGATGATGGCAAGGCTGGACTCGGTGACCCGTATGGAGAAGATTAAGAAGACCATTGAGGAGTTGAAGAAAAAGGAGAAGGAAGAGGAGAAGAAGGCAGCGGAGGCAGCGAGTTCCCAAGCCAACCGAGGCAATCAGCAGGGTGCCAACGCGGCACGGCAGGGAGTGGGTAACCGTAATGCTCAACCACCAGCACTGTGGTATTTCTACAACCCGACGGCAGTGGCGGCAGGTAAGCAGGAGTTTGAGAAGAAATGGGGTCAGCGTCAGTTGGCAGATGACTGGCGACGCAATAACAAGACGGTGCTCAACGACTTCAACGAGGAGGAACTGTCGGACAGTCTGCTGGCTGTGCAAGACAGCATCGCAGCCGTGGAGGATAGTATCTATCAGGCAAACAAGGGCAAGAAGCAGACGAGGGCGGAGAAGGATTCCATCAAAGCAGAGGAGTATGCCAGTGACCCGCATAGACCTGAGTATTACCTGAAGGACATCCCCCTCACCGAGGAGCAGATGGCTGCCTCGAATGCGGCATTGGTGGAGGGACTGTATGGCTCTGCCATTATATATAAAGACCGAATGGACAACTTCCCATTGGCTGAAAGGACGTTCCAGCGCATCCTGCTGAACTTCCCTGAGTTCCAGCAGATGGATGAGGTCTATTATAATATGTTCCAACTCTATTCGAGAATGGAAAGGAGGGATGATGCTGATGCCTACAAGCAACGGCTCATCACCGAATATCCAGACAATGCGCATGGCAAACTGATTGCCGACCCGAACTTCGAGTTCAAGGGCAGGTATGGCAAGCAGATTGAGGACTCGGTATATCAGGACACGTATGATGCCTTCAAGTTCAGCGACTATCAAACCGTCATCAGGAACAGTCAAGAGATGGCGGAAGAGTATCCAGAGGGTGCCAACCGAGCACGTTTCATGTTCTTGGAGGCATTGAGCAGACTGGAGATGGGCGACAGAGAGCACTTCATGACGGACTTAAGAACGATTGTGGAGCAATATCCGCAGTCGAGCGTGAGTGAGTTGGCTGGTCTCTATGTGAAGGGGCTGAAGGAAGGAAGACTTCTGCAAGGTGGCAAGTTCGAGATGGGCAGCATCTGGGAACGCCGCCGTGGACTCTTTGACGAAGCCGACTCGTTGGCGAATGACTCGACCTTCAGTCCTGAGAAGAACACCAACTTCGTGTTTGTGATTGCCTATGAACGTAATGCGGTGGACGAGAACCAGTTGCTGTATGAGATGGCAAGGTACAACTTCACAGCATTCACGGTGAGAAACTTCGACATCTCGACGGAGAAGGGCGATGGCATTGACATGATGCAGGTGCGCACTTTCCTGAACTACGACGAGGCGTACATCTATCTGCACCGTCTGCTGAACAACGATGACATGGCGTTCAAACTGGAAGGACTCAAATGCTTCATCATCAGTGAGGATAACTTGAAGAAATTGATGAAGGGATTGAGTTTCGCCGACTACTTCGACTTCTACGATGAGCACTTTGACCGTGTGGGCTCTCTGCGTATCAGTGAGGATGAAGCAGCCAGTCTGGATGAGCCAACGGAACTGCCTGAGCCTGTGGATGAGGAGGAACTGGATGACGAGGAATGGGAAGAAGATAACTACATCTTTTAAGATATGAACGGAACACTGTTGTGGGTGGATGACGAGATTGAACTGCTGAAAGCATACGTCATTTTCCTCGAAAAGAAAGAATATGAGGTCGTTACGGCAACGAACGGTCAGGATGCCCTTGACCTGTGTCGGGAGCGCACTTTCGACCTGATTTTCTTGGATGAGCACATGCCTGGTCTCAGTGGCTTGGAGACCTTGTCGCGCATCAAGGAAATCAACTCAACCATTCCTGTCGTGATGGTGACGAAGAGTGAGGAGGAGAACATCATGAACCAAGCCATCGGTTCAAAGATTGCTGATTACCTTATTAAGCCTGTCAACCCTAACCAAATATTCCTGACACTGAAGAAGCACCTTCACAAACGGGAAATTGAGGCTGAGGTGACAGACAAAGACTATCAGCAGAACTTCTCGAAGATCGGTATGCAAATCAATGACTCCTACACGTTGGAGGATTGGAAGGAAGTGTATAAGCGACTGGTATATTGGGAGTTGGAACTCTCAGGAACGAACAGCGAAATGGCTGATATGCTTAAGATGCAGAAGGCAGAAGCGAACAATGAGTTTGCCAAGTTCGTGAGGAAAAACTACCTCCATTGGGTACAGAATAGTGAGGAGCGTCCCGTCATGTCACCTGACATCTTTAAGAAGACCATCTTCCCGTTGCTGAATCAAGGGGAGAAGGTGTTCCTCGTGGTGTTTGACAACTTTCGTTATGACCAGTGGCGTGAGATTTCCAAGGAACTGGCAGATGATTTTACCTTTGATGAGCAACTCTGTCTGAGCATTCTGCCCACTGCCACGCAGTATGCCCGCAATGCCATCTTCTCAGGACTGATGCCGAGCCAGATTGCGGAGATGTTTCCCGACCTTTGGGTGGATGAGGATGAGGAAGAGGGTAAAAACCTGAACGAAGCACCGCTCATTCAGACACAATTGGATCGTTACCGCAGGAAGAACACCTTCTCGTATTTCAAACTGAACAACTCGTCGGATTCGGAGAAACTGGTGGAACGCTTCAAGAATGTGATGAACAATGACCTCAACGTATTGGTCATCAACTTCATTGACATGCTCAGTCATGCCCGCACCGAATCAAGGATGGTGCGCGAATTGGCAAGCGATGAACGAGCCTACCGCAGCATTACGGCGTCGTGGTTCCACAACTCACCTGTACGCGAACTCTTTAAGGAACTTGCCAAGACCGATGCGCGTATCATTATCACGACCGATCATGGTTCCATCCGTGTGAATAATCCTATCAAGGTGATTGGCGACAAAAACACCAACACGAATCTCCGTTACAAACTGGGCAAGAACCTGAGTTACAACCCCAAGCAGGTGTATGAGTTGAAAGCCCCCAAGGCGGCAGCCCTGCCTTCGCCCAACATCAGCACCACCTACATCTTTGCCCAAAACGACGACTTCTTCGCCTATCCCAACAACTATAATTATTATGTTAACTACTACAAGAACACCTTCCAGCATGGTGGCATCTCGATGGAAGAGATGCTCGTGCCGTTGGTGACGATGCAAAGTAAAAGGAGGAAATGAACAATGGAAATCAAAATTCAATCATTGGAAGAGATAGGGAAGGCTGCCCAAGAGTTTGTGGCGGCTATGGGTGACAAGACTGTCTTTGCCTTTTATGGCAAGATGGGGGCAGGAAAGACGACCTTCATCAAGGCTGTGTGTGAGGAACTGGGCGTGGAAGACGTGATTAACTCACCCACCTTTGCCATTGTGAACGAGTATGTAGATGGTAAAGGAAGCCTCATCTATCACTTTGATTTCTATCGCATCAAGAACATGCAGGAAGTGCTGGACATCGGTTATGAGGATTATGTGTATTCAGGCAACGTGTGTTTCATGGAATGGCCTGAACTGATCGAAAACCTCCTCCCCGATGATGCCGTGAAGGTCACCATTGAGGAGGAGATGGATGGAGGAAGATTGGTGAAGTTTTAATTCTCCAATTGTTCGTTGTATTCCAGTTCTGCATCAATCAGAAGGACGAGGGCATCGAGTTCGTAAGGACCCATGCCTTCTTTTTTTGCCTTCTTCTGAATGTGGCGAGCGATTTCTTCGGTGTCTATGTCGATGAAACCGTCTGCATCAGCCTTGTCACTGAGTGTGTCAAGGTGTTCCAGCAGAACATCGAGGCAGTAATAAATGTCTTCTTCCGTGAACAGTTCGCGGTTCTCCACGCCCATGTAGTTCTGGATGAAGGCAACCTCCTTGGCATCCTCTGCTGCGCCCTGGAGGATTTCGTCGTCAATGCTGGACATTAGAGTATGGCTTTGAGTTTTGCTTCGATGGTTGCCTTAGGAGCAGCACCAACTACCTTGTCCACAATCTCACCGTTCTTCATGTAGATGATGGTGGGGATGTTGCGGATGCCAAACTGAGCCACGAGATCATCAGCATTTTCTTCGATGTTCACTTTGCCGATGATGGCTTGACCTTCGTACTGGTCGGCAAGTTCCTGAATGACTGGACCTACCATACGGCATGGACCACACCATGTTGCCCAGAAATCGAGTACCATTGGCTTGTTCTGTGCCAATACTTCGCTGTAATTAGAATCGTTGATTTCCATAATGTTGAAGTTTTTGGGGTGAATATATTAATTGATTATAATGCCGATTTCTTCGTGCTCTCTCATGTACCGTACCAGTTGCTTCTCCACTTTTACCTTCACCTTCCGCGACATGAGCGACACCTTGTTGCTGTCGGAAGTGTGGATGTTGAAGATGAGGTCTGCATCGCCTGGATTCTCCTTGACGATTTCAGCCAAGTCTTCCACCATGGTAGAGGTGAGTTTGTCAAGGGGTACATCGAAAGTGATCTTCTGAATTGCCTTGTCCTTCACCTCGGACATCAGTTCGACGGATTTGATGTTGGTGTTGTAGAGGTCGGGACGGTATTTGCTGGGTTCCACCTTGAGTTTGATGAACAAGGAGGCTCCTTCCGTGAAGAAGTTGCGATAAGTCACCCAATCGGTACTCCAAAGAGGTATCTCGCCGCTGCCAGCATAGTCTTCTATCTTGACGATGCCGTAAATCTTGCCGTTTTTGCTTTCTCCTGTTCGTACATTGGTGACAATGCCTCCAATGGTGACCTCTTCCATCTTGGCAAGTTCCTCTTTATTCTCCAACTGGCTAAGTTTGGTGTTGCACACATAATCGAGGATGATGGCGTATTCATCGAGTGGATGGGCAGAGAGGTAAATACCCACCAAGTCACGTTCCTTGTTCAGACGTTCTAGATTACCCCATATGGGCACACTCTTGGGAATGGGTGGATGGGTGACGGAGATGTCCATGCCTCCGAAGAGGGAGGTCTGCGCCTGGAACTTGTCTTGTTGGAAATTATTTCCATAGCGCACCATGACATCTAGGAAATTCTCCCCCTGTTTTGAACTTGGAGCGAAGAAAGTCTCTCGGCTGATGTCCTTGAAGCAGTCGAAGGCACCTGCAAGAATCAGGTTTTCAATGTTCTTCTTATTGCATTGGGAGAGGTTGACACGTTCGAAGAAATCGAAGACGGAGGTGAAAGGACCGTTTTTCTCACGTTCTTCAATGATGGCTTGAACGGCGGATTCACCCACACCCTTGATGGCAGCCATACCAAAACGGATATTACTTTCGAAGTTGACAGAGAACTTATGGCGCGACTCGTTGACATCTGGACCCAAAGTGCTGATGCCCATGGCTTTGCATTCGTCCATGAGTTTGCGGATTTCCGTGATGTTATCGAGCGAACGGCTCATAACGGCTGCCATAAACTGTGAAGGGAAGTTCGCTTTGAGGTAGGCTGTCTGATACGCCACCCATGAGTAGCAGGTGGCATGTGACTTGTTGAAGGCATAGGAGGCAAACTTCTCCCAGTCACTCCAAATCTTGTCAAGGATTTCAGGATCATGCCCGTTCTTCTTTCCACCCTCGATAAACTTGGGCTTCATCTTATCAACGATATCCTTCTTTTTCTTACCCATAGCCTTACGCAGAGCATCGCTCTCACCACGGGTGAAGTCTGCTAATTGTCGGGATAGAAGCATCACCTGCTCCTGATAGACGGTGATTCCGTAGGTGTCCTTGAGGTATTGCTCCATGCAAGGAATATCGTATTCGATAGGCTTTCTTCCCTGTTTTCTATCGATGAAATCGGGGATATAGTCCATTGGCCCAGGTCGATAGAGGGCATTCATGGCAATCAAGTCTTCGAAAACGGAGGGCTGCAATTCACGAAGGTATTTCTGCATACCTGCTGATTCAAACTGGAAGGTGCCGACGGTGCGCCCATCGCAATAAAGTTGGTAGGTAGCAGGGTCTTGAATGTCGAAAAAGTCCACATCGACATCGATGCCCAGACTCTCCTTGATGTTCGCAACTGCTTCTTTCAGTTGGGATAGGGTTTTTAGGCCCAAGAAGTCCATCTTGATGAGTCCTGTCTCTTCAATCACATGACCATCATATTGTGTGCAGCGTACTTTCTCGCCGGTTTCTTTGTCATCAGCCGTACTTACAGGCACCCAATCGTCGATGGCGTCGCGACAAATAATGGTTCCACAAGCATGTACACCTGTATTGCGCACATTGTTTTCCAACATTTGTGCAAACCGCATCGTGTCCCTTAATAGTGGGTCAGGAGAGGTGGTTGCATCTTTCAGTTCGGGTACACATTCAATGGCATTGGGAATGGTCATCTTCTTGCCGTTGGGCAATTTGTCGGGGATGGCTTTACAGAGGGCATTCACCACTGACAATGGTACTTTCTGTACACGTGCCACGTCCTTAATCGCAAGTTTCGTTGCCATCGTACCATAAGTGATGATGTGTGCCACTTTCTCTGCGCCATATTTTTCTGTCACCCATTGTAGCACCTTATTACGTCCATCATCATCAAAGTCAGTATCAATATCAGGCAAGGAGATACGGTCTGGGTTTAGGAAACGTTCGAAAAGGAGGTCGTACTTGACGGGGTCAATTTTGGTGATACCTAGGCAATAGGCTACAGCACTACCTGCAGCGGATCCACGACCAGGCCCTACCCAAACGCCCAATTCCTTGCGAGCCGAGTTGATAAAGTCCTGTACGATGAGGAAATAACCAGGGAAACCCATCGTCTTCATCACGTGCAGTTCGAAGTCCAATCTCGCCTTGATGTCCTCAGGGACAGGGTCTCCATAGAGCCTTTTTGCTCCCTCATAGGTGATGGCTTTCAGGTAATCTGCCTCAAATTTGATACGATATAATTTGTCGATTCCACCGAGTTTCTTAATCTTCTTCTCTGCATCTTCTTGTGATAACACCACGTTGCCATTTTCGTCTCGGGTGAATTCATTGAAGATGTCTTCATCTGTAAACTTCTCACGCCACTCTTGTTCCGTACCAAACTCTTCTGGGATGGCAAAGAAGGGCATGATGGGTGCGTGGTCAATATCATAGGTTTCCACCTTGTCGAGAATCTCTATGGTGTTGCTCAGCGCTTCAGGAATATCCTTGAAGACATCGTTCATCTCTTCGCGAGTCTTGAACCACTCCTGCTTGCTATAAAGCATACGGTTGGGGTCGTCCAAGTCCTTGCCTGTGGACAGGCACAACAGACGGTCGTGCGCCTCCGCATTCTCTTCATCCACAAAATGGGAGTCGTTGGTGCAGATGAGTTTGACGTTATGTTTTCGTGCCAACTCTATCAGGGTCGGCTCAATGGCTTTCTGCTCTTTGAATGTGTCACGATTGGCGCGTTGCATGGGATCTTTTACCTCATGACGCATCAGTTCAATATAGAAGTCCTCACCGAAAATGCTTTTGAACCATTCAATGGAATTCTCGGCTTTGTCTATTTGTCCGTTTTTGATGTAACGTGGAATTTCACCAGCCAAGCAGGCAGAAGAGGCAATGATTCCTTCATGGTGCTTCTCGATGGCTTTGTGGTCAGTACGGGGACGATGGTAGTAACCATCCACCCACGCTTCGCTGACAATCTTGATCAGGTTGTGGTAGCCTACTTCGTTCTTGGCTAATAGAATGAGATGCCAACCGCTCTTGTCAAGGGCGTTGTTCTCTTTTGAATGAAGATCTCGACGAGCACAATACACCTCACAGCCGAAAATGGGCTTGAACTTCTCTTCCTCGGACTTCCCTTTGTTGACCTTGTTGCAGTAATTGAAAAACTCCTTGATGCCGAACATATTACCATGGTCAGTAATTGCCATGCCACGCATTCCATTGTTGATGGCTTTGTCCACCAACTTTGGAATGGCTGCCTGCCCGTCAAGGATGCTGTATTGGGTATGTACGTGTAAGTGTACGAAATCTTCCATGTGTTCTTAATTTCGTGCAAAGATAATCATTTTTTTCATTCCTTTTGTTGTTTAATGCTTGTTTTTATCTAACTTTGCAAAAAAATAACATTTGGATGTCGCAGAGATTGACCCAAATACAAACTCAAAAGACGGAACAACAACTCCGATTGTCACAACAGCAACTGCAATTAGTCAGATTGTTGGAAATGCCTATCGCAGAATTTGAGCAACAGGTGAAGAAAGAGTTGATGGACAATCCTGCTTTGGAAGAGGGAGCACCCGAGGAGAGAAACAGCGTGGATGAGCCTGCTGATGAAATGGAGAGTAATGATACAGGCATAGACCCTTATGGTGACATGGACAACGACAGAATGGCTGATTTGTCGGCATATAGTGACGATGATTTACCTGTCTATGCTCCTTCCAGCGGGGGAGCAGAACGCAACGAGTTGCCGTTGGGCGATAGTGGCTCTTTCATCGAGTACTTGGAATCTCAGATGATGAATTATGATTTGAGTGAAGACGAGGAGAAGATATTGAAGTACTTGATAGGCTCGTTGGACAACAGAGGATTTATTGACCGACCGATTGCAACATTGACCGATGAATTGGCGTTTAAAGAATATTTGTATGTGTCGGAGCCGGAAGTGGAGAAAGTGTTGCGTATCTTACAGAGTTTTGACCCTGCCGGTATTGGTGCCCGTTCTACACAGGAATGTTTGTTATTGCAGATTGACCGTCAGTTGCAGAATGAAGAGGAGGCGCTTTCCCCTTTGAAAGAGAAGATTCTTCAGTTGGAGAGGGAGATTATCGCTCATCATTATGATTTGTTCATCAACAAGAACAAGGAGCGACTGAAGAACAAACTGGGCATTTCAACAGTGCAGGTGGATGCATTGTTTGAGGACATCAAGAAGTTGAATGTGAATCCAGGCTTTGCACTTAGTGAGTCATCGGCAGACCGTGTCCAGACACAAATACCCGATTTCATCGTGGAAACAGACCCTGAAGGGAATATCGAGATGCGGTTGAACAGCGGGGAAGTGCCAAGACTTCATGTAAGTGGTGATTACCTCCAACAGTTGAAGGCATTTCAGGCTCATCCGTCTGCGCTGACGCGCAGCGAGAAGGAAGGGTTGGTATATACCCGCCAAAAGATAGATGCAGCGCAGATGTTCATTGAATCAGTGAAACAACGTCGTCGTACGCTCTATGAAACAATGAAGGCGATTATAGAGTTGCAACGTACCTTCTTCTTGACGAAAGATGAGGAAGACAAGGTGCGGTTGGTGTTGGAGGATGTGGCAAAAAAGACGGGATATGATGTGTCCACGATTTCTCGTGTGTGTAGTTCGAAATGTGCTTTGTTGGATGGACGCATTTATCCCCTGTCAGACTTCTTCAAGTTGACACGCAAGAATGCTGTTGGAGAAGAGATTGATGGTAGAAGAGTGAGGGAGATGTTACAGGAGATAGTAGATACGGAAGATAAGATGAATCCGTATTCAGATGATAAGATTGTGGAACTGATGAAGCAGCAAGGTGTGACATTGGCACGTCGCACAGTGGCGAAATATCGTACAGAAATGGGCATCCCTGCGGTGAATAGTCGTCGTGGATGAATGGATATATCAAGAGTTTCGGATGGATAATAAAAGACTGATTAAGATTGCGAAAGTGTTCTCGACACTTTTCATGCCGTTGTATGCCCCGTTGTGGGTGTTCTTCGGTTTGTTCTTGTTCAGTTATATGAGGATGTTGCCATGGGGTTATAAACTCTTTATCATGGGTCTCGTCTATTTCTTTGCCGTGTTTGTTCCCACTCTGGGTATCACGACGTTCCGTTTGTTCAAGAAATGGACACATCTTGAATTGAGCCATCGTGAGCATCGTCATATGCCTTATCTGGTGACTTTGTTGAGTTATGGCGCTTGTCTGGTCATTATGACGAAGATGAATACGGCGATGTTCTTCCGTGGGGTGGTGATGGCAGCGTTGATTTGTCAGATTATCTGTGTGGTCATCAATGCGTGGTGGAAGGTGAGTACACATATGGTAGGTATGGGAGGCTTGGTGGGTGCCCTCAATGCGTTTAGCATCTTGTTCTTTTACAACCCTGTGTGGCCGTTCTGTGCTTTGCTTCTACTTTCGGGTGCATTAGGTACTAGTCGCATCATCCTTCGTCAGCACAGTTTGGCTCAAGTGTTGGTGGGCTTTGGTATAGGTTATCTTTGTACAATGATATTTATTTTGATTAGTTGGATGTAATCATAAAACAGATGAATATGAAACCAGTTGTATCTATCATTATGGGTAGCACATCGGATCTTCCGGTGATGGAAAAGGCTGCCAAGTTCTTCGATGAAATGGAGATTCCGTTTGAGATGAATGCCTTGTCGGCTCATCGCACACCTGATGCAGTGGAGGTTTTCGCAAAAGGAGCCAAGGAGCGTGGTATCAAGGTGATTATTGCAGGTGCTGGTATGGCGGCTGCTTTGCCAGGTGTGATTGCAGCCAGTACGACATTGCCCGTGATTGGTGTGCCTGTAAAAGGAAGCGTGTTGGATGGTGTAGATGCTGTCTATTCGATGTTGCAGATGCCTCCTGGTATTCCTGTGGCAACGGTTGCTATCAATGGCGCTCTCAATGCAGGAATCCTCGCTGTGCAGATGCTGGCACTTTCTGATGAGGCTTTGGCTGAGAAGTTTGCTGCCTACAAAAATAACCTCCGTCAGAAGATTGAGAAGGCGAATGCAGAACTGAAAGAGGTGAAGTTTGCTTACAAATGTAATTAAACGAAACACGTTTTCTATGGCATATCAAAGAAGAAAGGCCACAGAGGTGAAGGTGGGTGGTGTAATGCTCGGCAGTAACTATCCTGTCCGTGTCCAATCGATGGCAAACACCTCCACGATGGATACGGTGGGTTCTGTGGCTCAGGCTAAGCGTATCGTGGATGCAGGTGGTGAACTGGTACGTTTCACTACGCAGGGACAACGTGAGGCACTCAACATGAAGAATATTAGTGAGGCTTTACGTGCAGACGGCTATACGGTGCCTTTGGTGGCTGACGTGCATTTCAATGCAGCAGTGGCAGACACAGCAGCCACCTTTTGTGAAAAGGTGCGTATCAATCCAGGTAACTATGTTGACCCTGCCCGCACGTTCAAGAAGTTAGAATATACGGACGAGGAATATGCCGATGAAATCAAGAAGATAGATGAGCGTTTCGTGCCTTTCTTGAATATCTGCAAGGAGCATCACACGGCGATTCGTATTGGTGTGAATCACGGTTCTTTGAGTGATCGCATCATGTCACGTTATGGCGACACGCCCGAGGGTATGGTGGAGTCATGCATGGAGTTTTTGCGTATCTGTGTAAGGGAGCAGTTTAAGGATGTGGTCATTTCCATCAAGGCGAGCAACACTGTTGTGATGGTGCGCACGGTTCGCTTATTAGTGGCACAGATGGAAAAGGAAGGCATGGCGTTCCCCTTGCATTTGGGTGTGACAGAAGCAGGAGAAGGTGAAGACGGACGTATTAAAAGCGCTGTTGGAATCGGTGCCTTGTTGTGTGAAGGCATTGGTGACACGATCCGTGTCTCTTTGTCGGAGGCTCCTGAAAGAGAAATACCTGTGGCAAAGAAACTTGTTGATTCCATCGAGGAATGTGCGGCTCTTCGTGAAAAGGTAAAGCATGCGATTACCGACGATACTGTGATGGTGGAGTTCCATGAGAAGAAATGGGAGGATTTGCAGTTGAAGGCTGCCATGACGGTGGGTGCCCTTTTCATTGATCAGTTGGCGCATCAACTGATTATCAAGAATGACGGTTTTACCGAAGAAAAGTTGACCGAATTGGCAGATGCCATCTTGCAGGCTGCCCGCATCAAGTTTACGAAAACAGAATATATCAGTTGTCCAGGTTGTGGCCGCACGCTTTACAATTTGGAAGATTCCATTGCCAAAATACGTGCAGCAGTCAGTGATCGTGCGAAGAACGACAAACGTTTTGCCACATTGAAGATAGGCATTATGGGTTGTATTGTGAATGGTCCGGGTGAGATGGCTGATGCTGATTATGGTTATGTAGGTGCAGGCGTTGGCAAGGTTTCGCTTTACAAGCAGAAGCAGTGCATAGAAAAGAACATTCCAGAGGCTCATGCTGTAGAAAGGCTCATTCAATTTATAGAAGAAGATATGAATTCATAAAATAGGATTATTATGGTGATGTATATTGTAATTGGTGTGGTAGTGGTGCTTCTTATATTGGTACTCTTCACATATAACAATTTGGTTCAATTGCGTAATAAAGTTAAGGAGGCATTCTCCACAATGGACGTTTATCTGAAAAAGCGTTATGATTTAATCCCCAATTTGGTGGACATTGTAAAGGGTTATGCCCAGCATGAGACAGATACGCTTCAGGAAGTGACCAAGATGCGTGTGAATGCACAAAAAGGCGATTTGGCCACGGCAATTAACAGCGAAGTAAAGATTGGTGATGCCCTCCAGTCTCTGTTGGTCGTGGTGGAAAAATACCCAGACTTGAAGGCAAACACGAATTTCTTGGACTTGCAGGAAAGACTTTCCAAGATGGAAGAGGAAATCGCTTTCTCCCGCCGTTACTACAATGGCAGTGTGAGGGAGTACAATAATAAGTGTCAGATGTTCCCCTTCAATCTGATTGCAGGTATGTTTGGTTTCAAGGCATTGCCCATGTTCCAAGTGGAGAGTGAACAGGAACGTAAGGTGGTGGATGTAAAATTATAGTCAAATGAAGAAAAGCTGGTTTATATGGCTGTTTGTTCTCTTGGCTGTCACCGTGACGGCAAGAGCGGACAGAGGTGGCTTCTATTATAAGAACTTCCGTGTAGATGCAGTGGTGCACCAAGACAATGTATGGGACATTACGGAAACCATCGATGTGTTCTTCGAAGAGCCACGTCATGGCATCTATCGGTATATTCCTTTGACCTTCTCTTTGCAACATGATGTCTCTCTTGATGAGGGTAATGAGCCGAAGGTGATTCAGGGGCAGGTGGTGCAGGATTGGAGAGAATTCCGTTACAAGAGTGAAGTGGAGAAGATTAAAGTGGAAGGTGGTGATTTTACCACAGAGGACAGTGATGCCAGCAATTGCGTCATTCGTATTGGCAGTGAATGGCATGAAGTCACGGGCGATCATCGCTATGTGATTCATTATAAATATATTTATCGTGAAGACCGCCGTCCGAATTATGATTATCTCTTCCACACCATCTTGGGTACGGACTTCAACGAACGCATCGACACATTCAGTTTCAAGGTAGAGTTCGAGAAACCTCTTCCTGCTGACATTCAGAACCGTTTGGAGGTGTACAGCGGTGCATATGGAAATACCGACAATGCTGTGGAGGGTTTGATTGTCAAAGCCAATCGTAATTTTATTCGTGGTAAGGCATTGAACATTCCTCCTAATCATGGCATTACGCTGTATGCGAAACTGCCTAATGGCTATTATGAGGACGTATTGTCTGCAAACCATGTACTCCACTACATCAGTTTCGGGCTTTCCGTTATGCTGATTATGTTGATTGTGTTTTATCTGTTCAAGACGAAAAAGGAAAAACCTGTTAAGGTGATAGAGTTCTATCCCCCAGATGGCATCAGCAGTGCAGAGGTGGGCAAGATTATTGACGACAGTGTGGACACCATCGATATGGCCTCGATGATACCTTGGCTCGCAGGTCAGGGTTATATCAGCATTGAGGAAAAAGAAAAAGGAAGTGTGCTGAAAAGAACGGAACTGGTTTTGACGAAACTGAAAGAATTACCCAATGATGCACCAGAGTATCAGAAGCAGATGATGCAACTTCTTTTCAAAGGTAATCAAACCGCCAATCTGAGTCACATGGCAGAAAGTCCTTCTTCGGTGGATCAATTTAAGAGTGCATTGGGAAAATCCTTTAGGGGTGACAGAACGTTGTCTTCCTATGAACTACCTGTTTTTCTTTATTTCTTGTTGCTTCTCTCTACGACTTGCGTGTTTGGTACCAACTCTGTTCTGGAAACATTCGATGAAGACGAGTGGATTATGGCGGCTTTCTTATGGGGTGCTCCTTTTGCTGTTGGGGTGGGCTTCCGTCTGTACGATAGTGACAAGGATCTCTTTGGAAGTAAATGGAAACAAGTGTTCATCTTCTTGGTGAAGGCATTAGTGATGGGTCTGTTATGCTGGCTTTATGTAGGAGAAATATGTGCTTATGGCGCTCCTATGGGCAAGTATGTGTCCATAGCGATGTTCGTGGTATGCTTCCTGTTGGGCGAATCCATCGGGCGTTTCAATGTGGATACCGACTATCGTGTGCAGATGGCAGGACGTCTGTTGGGCTTTAAGGAGTTCATAAAGACTGCAGAAAAATCACGTTTGGAAGCCTTGCAGAACGATGACCCCGAATATTTCTATAAGATATTGCCTTATGCGATGGTGTTTGGACTGAGCAATAAATGGGCAAAACTTTTCAAGGATATTGAGGTGCAACAACCTGAATGGTATAAAACGGCTACGCCTCTCTATGGTAATGCTTTCGTCACACACATGACCGACAACCTCTTCTCTTCGACAAAGAGTGCCATCAATATTGTCAGCCATGACAGTTCCAGCCATAGTAGTGGTGGCGGTGGCTTCTCCGGTGGTGGCGGAGGAGGAGGAGGTGGCGGCTCCTGGTAAAAACGTTACGAGCATGAAACTACTGATTGACATAGGAAACACGTCTGCCAAGTTGGCGGTGATGGATACAGACATTGTGCACTTCGAGCGCTGCAAGGAGATGGCGAGAAATCGTCCAGCGCATGGGTTGGCATGGAAAGATATCTTTACACGGCTGATGACCACGTTCCCTATTATGGATGTGCGCCTTTCTACAGTGGCAGGTGAAGATACGGAACTGAAAGAGGCTTTAGATGCCTTGGATGTCCCTGTAATGTGGTTGACCCCTTCTGTACCTTGTCCTGTGAAAGATGTCGTGGGTGTACCTGCCACTTATGGGGCAGACCGTTGGGCAGCAGACATCGGTGCCATCACTCAAGACCCTGCCCACACCTTGCTCATTATTGATGCGGGTACTTGCATCACCTATGACCTTTTCTCTGCAGACGGTCGTTTGCTGGGTGGTGTCATCTCACCCGGGGTACAGTTGAGGCTCAATGCGATGCACGAACACACAGCATTGCTTCCGCAGATTGAAGCAGAAAAGGATGCTGTCTTGATGGGGCATGATACACGTACCCATATGCTGTCGGCAGCAGTCAATGGCGCACGTTTTGAGATAGAAGGATATATTCGGACGTTACTTCGTGAATATCCCGACCTGCATGTCTTCATCACAGGTGGCAATACTTTC
>JBGUGM010000132.1:0-1595 GCA_045111535.1 Bacteroidaceae bacterium | reverse complement strand
CATCTCAGCAGCGCGCTTCTGCATCTCCTCCAGACGAGCAGCCAGTCCACTTGCCTTCTTGGGGTTGTTCTGGTTCTCTTTGTATTTAGCCTCAAGGATAGCCAGCAGCTTCTCGTCGTCAGTTGTTTTGCGGAGTGTCCACATGATAGCTGCTGAGAAGAACAGGGAGATGAAGTAATAGAAGTTCAGACCTGAGCCGTAGTCATTGAACATGAAGAAGAACATCACAGGCATGACGTACATCATGTACTGCATCATCTTCATCTGCTCGGCCTGCTGTCCTACCATCTGGTCGCGTTGCTGGCGCATGGTCATATATGAATAGAGGATGTTGCTCACACAGAACAGAATACAGGTCAGCGAGAGATGGTCACCGATACCCCATATATGCGTATCCCACTGTCCGATGAAGGGGATGGGATCGTATGTTGACAAGTCTTCCATCCACAAGAACGACTCACGACGCAACTGTATGGCGTTAGGTACGAAGTTGAACATCGCAATCCAGATAGGCATCTGAATCAGCATTGGCAGACAGCCACCCAGAGGAGATACTCCGTATTTTGCATAGAGTTGCATCATGGCCTGCTGCTTTTGCATCTGATCCTCGGGCTTGTTGTACTGCTTGGTTGCTTCTTCGAGTTTGGGTTTCAGAACGCGCATCTTTGCGCTTGACATATAACTCTTCTTCACCATGGGGTAGGTAATGAGTTTCAGCAGCATTGTGATGAGAATCATAACAATACCCATTGGCAGACCCAACTTCGTGAGCCAGTCGAAGACATACAGTGTGAACCAACGGTTGATGAAGCGGAATAGAGGCCATCCCAGGTAGACCAGACGCTCCAGCTCAAGATCCTTGCCAAACTCACTCTGGGCCTCAACATCCTGAATCAGACGGAAGTCGTTAGGACCAAGGTACATTTCAAATTCTGATGCCTGCAGACCTGTGGGATCGAACTTCGTGGTGAGGCGTGCGTCATAGTTCTTTAGGATGCGTGTGCTCTTATCCAGAGGTGTGCTGGCTAGTTCTGCACCAGTGTTGAATGCATCTCTTGATATGAGTACAGCTGAGAAATACTGGTTCTTGAATGCCACCCAGTCAATAGGTTCTTCGGTAGTCTCTTTCTTTTCTGATGTCTCGCTCAGGTAGTCGGTACCGCCATTGTGAAACTTATATGTCAAAGCCGAACGCTGGTTCTCGAATGTGAAACCGCGCTCCTGCTGGCGACAAGAGTCCTGCCATAGAATAACCACTTCTTTGTTGGTGGGGTCGAGCTGGTCACCCAGTCCTACGGCCTGCATGGAGAAATGCAGCATATAGTCAGGACCCAGTCGATATTTGAAAATCAGCTGTCCGTTGCCCTGAGCCTGAGCTGTCATTGTGAGTGAACCGTCAGCTTCTTGGGTTGGTGTGAAATAAAGGTCGCGGGTGTTAATATACTGCTTCAGACCCTTGATGATGAAGTCCATGTGTTGTCCATTCTCGGTGAAGAGTTGAACGCCCATATTGTTCAAGGTGTCCTTATGTCCCAGGATACGTGCGCTGGCAATGGTACCACCCTGTGTGTTGAACGTCAATTCCAGTGAGTCGT
>JBGUGM010000131.1:0-5629 GCA_045111535.1 Bacteroidaceae bacterium | reverse complement strand
GTGGACAGCATCAAAGTGGATACGGAAAACGATGCGATCACATACAAGGGCCGGACGTGGCATGGAGTCCTGGAGAAAAAAGTGATCTGCCCGGATCCCGGAGATGACTATCTGGTGGTGACAGGTGAAGCCAATGCAGTGCTGCAGGAGATCTTTGAGCGGATCGGCCTGTCCGGTCTCTTTGCAGGATCCTCTGAGGACAGCGGTGTAGAGATCAGCAACTACCAGTTTCCCAGGTATGTCTATGCTTATTCGGGCATCCGGAAGATGCTGAAGGATTATGACCTGAAGCTGAATCTGACATGGCACAACAGCATGGTCATAGCATCATGTGAACCTATTTATGATTACAGCCAGGATGAGGAGTTTGATACTTCCCAGGTGGACTTCACGATTGAGAAGAACTACAGGCCGGTGAATCACATGATCTGCCTTGGCCAGGGTGACCTGAAAGACAGGGCTGTGATCCATCTCTTCACTGATGAGGCAGGAGGCCTGCAGGATTACCTGGTGGATCCGGACGCTGATCCGGTGGAGGATGCAGATTATATCCTGGATACATCTCAGCAGGTCCTGACTGATCAGGATGAGGTGATGGAGATCTATAACGTGCCCAATGCTGAGATCACCACAAATTATGTACAGCTTGCAGAACAGCCGGATGACTGGGAGAGCAACTGCACGGCCTACTTCTATTATGCTGCTGACGAGCAGCAGGAAGGTGGAGAGGAGCTGGACGCTGGTGGTGAATATAAGCAGGTGGAGCTGGAAGATGTGGGGTATATGCTGCAGGCCTTCCAGCCTGCTGACTGGTCAGGCAACTTTGGTGACTATTTCACTTACAATGCCGGTACGGATCAGTATTCTCCTGTAGCCGGCACTGCCACATATCAGCTGCTGGCATCAAAGCCCGGCAACTGGTCCAAAGGGTACAGCAAGTACTATAAGCTGTCCAGCGGATCCTATACGGTCGTGCAGGGTGTGACCACGACCAAGTACACAAAGCAGAAGAAGCAGCCGTCAGACTGGAAGAAGAACTATGGAAAGTACTATTACTTCTACAGTGACGGTGTTGTGTCTGAGTACAGGACGGTTCCCGGTGTCACTTATTACTCCTACAAAAGGCAGACCAGGAAGCCCACAGACTGGGCTGCAAACTACGGATCCTACTTCCGGAGGGCAACAGCCAAGGAGCTGAAGGAAAAGAAGAATGTGAAGTGGTATGCCGTGGAGAAGACAAAGAAGAACAAGGTCCCCACATGGAAGGCCAAGAAGTACTACACCAGATACTCACACCAGAAAGCTCCTGCATGGAAGACCGGTGCCAAGTACACAAGAACTGACACCACCAAGGCACCTGCATGGGCAGCCAATACCTACTATCAGAAGAAGGGAACATCAGCTCCTGCATGGGCAGCCAATACCTACTACACCAAAGTGGATCTGAAGATCCCTCCGGAGTGGGTGAGCGGTAAATACTTCCGGCAGGCCATTGACCGCTATGCAGTCATGGTGGCCGGAGCTATTGAGAAGCTGGCTGAGTACAATGCAGCGGATGAGCTTGGTATTGACCTGGAAGAGACTGATCAGGTCTATGATGTCGGTGACATCGTAGGCACAAGGGAAGAGGTCACCGGGATGGAAGCCATCCAGGAAGTAGTGAAGAAGATCATAACTATTAAGAATGATGACATTGTCATCAGATATGAGGTGGATTGATATGGCTATTGAATTGGTAACCGGGCACTCCGGTGAAGACCATGTATCATCTGCAGATACCGGCCGGTTCAATGCCGGTGTCTGTGGAACAGGTAAATATGTACTTGCCACAGGATCACAGTTTGCCTACACCATCGTGTCAGCAAATCAGATCAATATTGCATCCGGTGATGCGGTGAACCAGGGCAGGCACATCATCATCCCTCAGAACACATATGAGAGTGCAGCCATCCAGAACGGCACGAATGGCAAGACCAGGATTGATGTCATTGCTCTTAGATACAGCAAGGTATCTTCCGGAGGTTCCACCATTGAGACTGCGGAGCTGGTGGTCATCAAGGGCACAGAGGTCAATGTGGGATCCGTTCCTTCCGTACCGGCTGTGGTGAGTGGCAACATCTTTGAAGGTGCTGCACAGGATGACATGCCTCTGTACCAGGTCCTGATCACAGGCACCAGCATCACTTCCGTGACTAAGGTCTTTGAGGTGATCAGATCCCTGTCCACTATGGCAGACATGATCTATCCTGTAGGATCCATTTACATGAACGTCAGCAACGTGAATCCCGGCACACTGTTTGGTGGCACATGGGAGCAGATCCAGGGCAGGTTCCTTCTGGGAGCTTCCTCCGGCCATGCTGCAGGATCCACTGGTGGAGCTGAGACGGTCACACTGACCGGTGACCAGCTGCCGGCACATACACATGCCATCCCGGCACACACGCACAGTGTGCCTGATCATGTGCATACAGTCCCTGCACACACGCACACAGCCACCACGTCATCTGCTGGAGCCCACAGGCATAAGCAGATCAGGGAGAAGGTAGCAGCGTCCGGCACGGCAAGATATGCGGTGCAGGGTACCAACAGCTCTGTGACAGCTAATACAGAGTCAGCAGGAGCGCACACACATACAGTGACGGTGACCAGCAAACCTGCCTTCAACACCACGTCATCCGGGAGCTGTACGACAGGATCCACGTCAGGGAGGACCGAAAGTGCAGGGGGCACCGGTGCTGTCAACATCATGCCTCCGTTCCTGGCTGTGTACATCTGGAAACGGACAGCATAAGGAAGGAGGAGAGAAATGTCAGAAACATGGACAGCCATTGCAGGCTATACCACAGCTGACTATACAGACACTATGGTGTTTGAGGTTGACTATGACAGCAAGAAACTGCAGAAGATCTCCGGCCAGACATTGGTGGCCGGAGAAGAGAATTCTCAGTACATCCGCTTCACCATGCCCAGGTTCTGGGACGGCATCGACATCTCAGACAAGACCATCAAAGTGGTGTATCAGCTTACTGATCAGTATTTTGGCAAGTCGGATGTGATCAATGGAGAGATGACAGAGAACGCTGTCAGATTCGGCTGGGTTGTCCCCAAGACGGCATGCTGCATCACAGGCACTCTTCTGTTTGTGATTGTGGTGAGCGGTGAGGACTATGTGCTGAAGACTCAGATCACGGAAGCTCCTGTGGTCAAGAGCCTTGATCCTGAGCATGACATCCCTGAGCCCAGTCAGGAGGCCTGGTACATTGATTTCCAGGCAAGGATTGAAGAGCTGCTCAGTGAGACAGAGAACACACTGAACGCTGCCAGGGGTGCTGCTGAAGCAGCAGAGCAGTCAGCAAATGCTGCTGCCGGCATCAAGGAAGATGTGGACGGCACCAGCGCACAGCTTGACCAGGCACTGGATGACCTGCAGGACGCACTGGAGCAGGTAGGCATCAACAAGGCCACACTGGAGGTTGTAGTCCAGAGACTCAACGCTATGGTGGCTGACTATGATGCATCCGCTGAGACTGAGATCCTGGATGCAAGGGTAGGCCACAACGGAGTCACATACGGCAGTATGGGAGAAGCCATCCGTGGCCAGTTTGAAGAGCTCAGGGTGTATGTAGACAGTGAAGGCTATGTATGCCAGAACAGCAGTACATGAGGAAGGAGGTGTAGGCATTGAAAAGAGGTTATGTAGACGGCAAGTGGTATGAGGACGTGTCCCAGGCTCCGGATCTTGGTTCTATCAGATGCGTGACCAATGAGGGCATGATCAGACATTATCACGGCCTGTCAGCAGACAGAGCCAAGCTCTTGCTGATCGACTATGTAGAGACCGGATCCTCATGTTTCATGGAAGACAATGGGGACATTTACTTCTTCAACAAGAAGACCGGCCTCTGGTATGATCCGGTAAAACAGGAGGTAGTGACAGATGGCACCTGAAGAAGTTTATGCAATGTTAATGGGTAAGATCAAGCTCCTTGATGCAGAGTCCATTGGTGCAGCGGTGACTGATTTCCTGGAGGACAATCCCAGTTACTTCCTGGATCTGCTGGGACTGTACAAGGACAATGAAGGATATATCTGTCAGTCATAAAGGAGGAAAAGTTATATGAGCAACAGATTATTTACCGATGACACCGGGGCAGCGATCCTGGGAGCCATCAAACAGCAGACAGCCGTGCTGGCCAAGGGCAGCTCCGGACTCAAGGTGGAGTCCTATGCTGATGTGCAGAGCATTGTCCGCATGGGCCTTGCTCCTGCTGTCTTTGGTGTAGGTGATGTCATTGAGGTAGGCAGGGAGACTGCAGTGCAGGCATCCCTGGGAGCCCATACCGGCATCACTGCTGTATCCGTGGTGGAAGATACCTTTGTGGCTGCCATGGATGAAGCTGGTGAGAAGGAGTATGAGATCACTTTTGACGGATCCGCATGGGAGTATGAAGGCCGTGCCATCATCCTGGCTGACTATGGTCTCAGTGTGACCGGTACTCCTGCAGAGGGTGACACCATCATTGTGGTGGAGACAGCGTCCAGCATCAACATGGTGGTCATGGACTTCATTGAGAACGGACAGACCACCATCGGTAATATCAAACTGCACGACAAGACCAAGGAATACGGCATGATCCTGCAGTCTGAGAAGATCCTGTATGCGCTGCAGCATGATGCTCCGGAAGCGTTCTATGTAGTGCCTGAGGGTGGACTGACAGCTGGCACCTATCACGTTACACTGGGTGACAACTATGACACTGCCTACGGTGGTGGAGCCACATACCAGTTCACACTGACACAGGCCGTGCCTGCAGGTGGCCAGATCTCCCTTGACTGGCCGTATAACAAGACTCCTCTGCAGGGATCCGGAGTCAAGACATGGGAAAGCAGTGCAGCCACTACTCCTATTGAGACCGTGGCACCCACAGCCGGCAGCGGTGGATCTGACCTTGGTACACTGCTGGTAGCTGCTCAGCCTACTCTTGGCCTGAACAGCATCCACAGGATGAGATACGGATCCAACAGATGGAGCACATCTGCTATGAGACAGCATCTCAATTCCGGCAAGACTGCAGGATCTGTGTGGGCTCCTCAGAATCCGTGGGACAGAGCTCCTTCCTGGGTATCTTCTACGGCAGGCTTCATGCACGGCCTTGATCCTGAGTTCATCAAGGTATGTGCTGATGTAGATCTGCTGACAGCACTTTCCACAGTAGCCGGAGACTGTACTGCAGCGGAAGAATCTGCAGGTACAGGCTTTGAGACTACCAAGGACAAGTTCTTCTTGCCTTCAAGGCCGGAGGTCTTTGGTGGTGGAGACAATGCATCTGACAAGGGTGACGCATGGGAGTACTACAAGGCCAACAGTGATGTGCCGTCCGGATCCAGTAATCCGAACAGTGACAGCAACCGTATCAAGGTAAATGCCTCCAACGGCAATGCAGCATACTGGTGGATGCGCTCTCCGGGCGTTGGCAGTGGGTACTATGTCCGTTACGTCTATCCTTCGGGCAGTGTCGGCAACAATACTGCCTACAAGAGCTACGGTGTGGCCCCAGCTTGCGTTGTGGCGTAAGCCACCAGCATCCTGGAATCTTTAATGGGCACCGACAGGTGCCCATATCCATTT
>JBGUGM010000130.1:0-3576 GCA_045111535.1 Bacteroidaceae bacterium | reverse complement strand
CCTTGCTACCTACTAATCGTTTAGAACTCGCTCCACGCCTTGATTTCGATGTCGTCGAGACTCTTTGTGCAGAAGGCATCGATGAATGCGGAGGCAAGTCGAGAGTTGGTGATGAGAGGAATGTTGAGATCGATGGCTGCACGACGAATCTTGTAGCCATTGGTGAGTTCGCCCACAGAGAGGTTCTTAGGCACATTCACCACCATGTCAATCTCGTGGCTGTGAAGCAAATCAAGTGCTTGCGGTTGCACGCCTTCTTCGCTGGGCCAGTGGACGAGCGTGTTCTTGATGCCGTTCTCTTCCAGATAACGGGATGTGCCACCTGTTGCATAGAGTTGGTAGCCGTGCTCAATAAGCTGCTGGGCTGCACGGAGCATATCTGCTTTCTGCTTACCAGGACCTGTCGAGAGAAGAACTCCTTTCTTTGGAATGCGATGACCGACGGAGAGCATGGCGCAGAGCAGGGCAGAGGCGGTGTCGTCACCAATACATCCTACCTCGCCGGTTGATGCCATATCGACACCGAGCACTGGGTCAGCCTTCTGCAAGCGGTTGAACGAGAACTGCGAAGCCTTGATGCCCACATAGTCGAGGTCGAAGAGATTCTTTTCTGGACGTTCAAAGGGCAAGCCCAGCATGATCTTTGTCGCCAATTCAATGAGGTTGAGTTTCAGCACCTTGCTGACAAATGGGAACGAACGTGAAGCGCGGAGGTTACACTCAATGACGCGCAAGTGGTTCTGTTCGGCAAGGAACTGGATGTTGAAAGGTCCAGAGATGTTCAACTCCTTGGCAATCTTCTTCGACACCTTCTTGATTTGACGCACGGTCTCCACGTAGATTTTCTGTGGAGGGAACTGAATCGTGGCATCTCCAGAATGGACACCGGCAAATTCGATGTGCTCGCTGATGGCGTAAGCAATGATTTCACCATCCTTTGCCACAGCATCCATCTCAATTTCCTTGTTGTGCTCATGGAACTTGCTCACCACCACAGGGTGCTTCTTGCTGATGTTGGCAGCCAACTGGAGGAAACGCTCCAATTCATCTTGGTTGGAGCAGACATTCATGGCAGCACCGCTGAGCACATAGGAAGGACGCACCAAGACGGGGAATCCCACTTTCTCGATGAACTGGTTGATGTCATCCATCGAGGTAAGTGCCGCCCATGCTGGCTGATCCACTCCGATGCGGTCACACATGGCAGAGAACTTGTCGCGGTCTTCTGCGTTGTCAATGCTCTTGGCAGAAGTGCCGAGGATGGGCACACGTTCACTGTCAAGACGCATGGCAAGGTTGTTCGGAATCTGTCCACCCGTTGAAACAATCACGCCATGTGGGTTCTCCAATTCGATGATGTCCATGACACGTTCGAAGGTCAGTTCATCGAAGTAGAGACGGTCACACATATCGTAATCTGTGGACACCGTTTCCGGATTGTAGTTAATCATCACAGAACGGAATCCATTCTTTCTAATTGTATTAAGTGCTTGAACGCCACACCAGTCGAACTCTACACTTGAACCAATTCTATAGGCACCGCTTCCAAGAACGATGATGGAGTTGCGGTCATTTTCGTAAGTGATGTCATGCGCCACACCACTATAGGTGAGATATAGATAATTGGTCTGTGCGGGATACTCAGCAGCCAGTGTGTCAATCTGCTTCACTACAGGAAGAATGCCCATTTGCTTGCGGAGTTCACGCACCAATTTCGTGGCAATCTCGGGGTCAATCATTGTTTCAAGACCCACAGCGCGGGAGATTTGGAAATCTGTAAATCCCTGCACCTTGGCACGACGCATCAGTTCCACATCCACGTTCTGAATAGCCCCTTTCTCTTGCAGTTCAACGTAGGTGTTGAGAATGTTCTGCAATTTATAAAGGAACCATTTGTCAATCTTTGTAAGGTCATGAATCTGATCCACTGTGTAACCGCTATGCAGCGCCTTCTCCACCACCAAGACGCGTTTGTCAGTGGGTGCCTTGAGTGCGGCATCTACATCATCAATTGCCAATTCGTGATTGCCCACAAAGCCATGAAGACCTTGTCCAATCATACGGAGACCTTTCTGGATGGCTTCTTCAAAAGTGCGTCCAATCGCCATTACTTCACCCACCGATTTCATGGATGAGCCTAATTCGCGGTCAACGCCACGGAACTTACCGAGGTCCCAGCGAGGAATCTTGCACACCACATAGTCAAGCGCAGGCTCGAAGAATGCAGACGTGGTCTTGGTGACAGAGTTCTTCAAATCGAAGAGTCCATAACCGAGACCGAGTTTGGCAGCAACGAATGCCAATGGATAACCTGTTGCTTTTGAAGCCAAAGCTGAAGAACGTGACAGACGAGCATTCACCTCAATCACACGATAGTCCTCGCTTTCAGGGTCGAACGCATACTGCACGTTACACTCGCCTACGATGCCGATGTGACGGATTATCTTGATGGCGAGGGCACGGAGTTTGTGGTATTCGCTGTTGGTGAGTGTCTGCGAAGGAGCAATCACGATGCTCTCACCCGTGTGGATACCCAGTGGGTCAAAGTTCTCCATGTTGCAGACGGTGATGCAGTTGTCGAAACGGTCACGCACCACTTCATATTCAATTTCCTTCCAACCCTTCAGCGATTTCTCCACCAACACCTGAGGAGAGAAGGAGAAGGCCTTCTCTGCCAACTTGTTCAGTTCCTCCTCATTGTCGCAGAAACCGGAACCCAGACCTCCGAGTGCATAAGCAGCGCGGATGATGACGGGATAGCCAAGGTCGGCAGCTGCTTTCCTTGCTTCTTCAATCGTTTCACAGGCGTGGCTCTTGATGGTTTTCACGTCAATCTCGTCCAGTTTCTTCACGAAGAGTTCGCGGTCTTCTGTGTCAATGATTGCCTGAACGGGCGTGCCAAGCACCTTTACGTTATATTTCTCCAGAATCTTCTGTTGATAGAGAGCCACACCGCAGTTCAGTGCCGTTTGTCCACCAAATGCCAAAAGGATGCCCTGTGGCTTCTCCTTCTTGATGACTTTCTCTACGAAGAAAGGTGTGACGGGCAAGAAGTAAATCTTGTCAGCAACACCTTCTGAAGTCTGCACTGTGGCAATGTTAGGGTTGATAAGTACCGTTTCGATGCCCTCTTCCTTCAAGGCCTTCAGAGCCTGACTACCCGAATAGTCGAACTCACCAGCTTCACCAATCTTTAAGGCTCCAGAGCCTAAGAGAAGAACTTTCTTAATATTTGAATCCAACATCGTCTTTGAGTCTTAAAGGAGTTTTACGAAATCATCAAAAAGGAATTCAGTATCGACAGGTCCACTTGCTGCTTCGGGGTGGAATTGAGCGGAGAACCAAGGGTGTTTCTTGTGACGGATACCCTCGTTGGAGCCATCGTTCATGTTGACGAAAAGCGGTTCCCAATCAGATGGAAGGGTTTTGCTGTCCACTGCGTATCCATGATTCTGCGAGGTGATGAAGCACCGTTTCGTGCCCACCTGCTGTACGGGTTGGTTGTGCGAACGATGACCGTATTTCAATTTGTATATTGTGGCACCAGCAGCCTTTGCCAGCAGTTGGTTACCCATG
>JBGUGM010000129.1:0-2197 GCA_045111535.1 Bacteroidaceae bacterium | reverse complement strand
CACCAGGGCGTATCACACCGAGATTGACAGTGGTGCCCTTGGGACCACGCAGTCGCTTCATGATTTCATCTATCGACATCTTCACGCCAGCAATGGCAGTGTCGTTGACAGACACAATCATGTCCCCTGCCATGATGCCCACCTTCTCGGAAGGTCCCCCACTGATGGTCTGGATGACCACGAGTGTGTCCTCGTTCATGTTGAACTGCACGCCAATGCCATCGAAAGAGCCTGCGAGGGGCTCATTCAGTGCCTGCACATCCTTGGCAGGTGTGTAGGTGGAGTGAGGATCCAGTTCCGTGAGCATGCCACGAATGGCATCCTCCGTCAATTTCTTGATGTTCACCGTATCCACATACAACTGCACGATGGCTCCCTGCGCATAAATCAGTTTGCGGAGTTGCACATCCAGTTCGGAACTGGTGCTTTGCTGTGCCATCATGGGCAATGTCATCATCAGAAGACATGCCAGAAGTGTGGATTTTATGTTGCTGAAAATCGTTTTCATGTTCTATGGTAAAAACTCTTTGACATCTTGATGATAGGAAATCAGTTCACGCACCATACTGGAACTGACACAGGAGTACTTGGCATCTGTGAGCAGGAGCACCGTCTCAATGCCTGTGAGGCGATGATTCACCTCTGCCATGTCTCGCTCAAACTCATAGTCCTTCACGCTTCTCACCCCTCTTAACAGGAAACTCGCCCCTACCCTCTTGGCATACTCTGTGGTCAACCCCTCGTAGGTTTCCACGCGCACTCGTGGTTCCTGCTGATAAGCCTTGCGAATGGCCTGCACCCGTTCCTCGAGCGAGAACATATACTTCTTCTCGTAGTTGATGCCAATGGCGATGATGACCTCGTCTGCCACACTCTGCAGAGCGCGGTCAACGATGTTCTTATGTCCAATCGTAAAGGGGTCAAAACTCCCTGCAAATACGGCTATCTTACTCATTCTTCTTCCTCCAGTTCTGTATCTTCTTCTGGTTTGTCTTCCTCGATGACCAGATTGTTGATGATGAAGTTCTGACGCTGCATGGTGTTCTTGCCCATGTAGTATTCCAGCAACTCCTTCACCTGGTCAGTCTTGCGCAGGGTGACACTTTCCAGACGCATATCCGTGCCAATGAAGTTCTTGAACTCGTCAGGAGAAATCTCTCCCAGTCCTTTGAATCGTGTGATTTCGGGTTCAGGCCCCAACTGCTCAATGGCTTTCTGACGCTCCTCGTCGCTGTAGCAATAGATGGTGATGAAGTCGCCCTTGTTGTCGGGATGCTCCTCCATATATTGGTCCAGCACAGCCTTCTTGATGCGCTTCTTTCTGTTGCGCACACGGAAGAGAGGTGTCTGCAGGATATAGACGTGTCCCGTCCTCACCAGTTCGGGGAAGAACTGCAGGAAGAACGTGATCATCAGCAATCGGATGTGCATGCCATCCACATCGGCATCTGTTGCCACGATGACCTTATTGTAACGCAAGCCATCAATGCCGTCTTCGATGTTCAGGGCTGCTTGCAGCAGGTTGAACTCCTCATTCTCATACACCACCTTCTTCGTCAAGCCATACGAGTTCAGGGGTTTTCCTCTGAGTGAGAACACGGCTTGTGTCATCACATCGCGGCTCTTCGTGATGCTTCCGCTGGCTGAGTCACCCTCGGTGATGAAGATGGAACTCTCCTCTTTCAGTTCACCCTTGGGGTCGTTGAGGTGTATCTTGCAGTCGCGCAATTTGCGGTTGTGCAGATTGGCTTTCTTGGCACGTTCACGAGCCAGTTTCGTCACACCGGCTATTGCCTTCCTGTCCCTTTCGTTGTCCTTGATCTTCTCCTCGATAATCTCCGCTACATCCAAGTTCTTGTGCAGGTAGTTGTCCACTTCTGTCTTGATGAAGTCACCCACAAACTTGTTCACGCTGATGCCACCATTCGGTTCCATTGTGAGCGAACCTAACTTGATCTTCGTCTGCGACTCGAACTGCGGCTCCTGTACATTGATGGCAATCGCTGCGATAATACCTGAGCGGATGTCGCTGTACTCGTAGTTCTTGCCGTAGAACTCCTTGATGGTTCTGGCGATGTGCTCCTTGAACGCACTCTGATGCGTACCTCCTTGAATGGTGTGCTGACCATTCACAAACGAATGGTACTCCTCGCCATATTGCTGATTGGTATGCGTGAAGGCAATCTCGATGTCATCG
>JBGUGM010000128.1:0-7227 GCA_045111535.1 Bacteroidaceae bacterium | reverse complement strand
TTATCCACCATGAACTCCTCGTCCTCATCCTGAACCACAGTGATGCCTTCGGGCAGGTAGAGGTCAAACTGCAGGTCACGGTACTCTGCACCAGGATTGTCCAGAAGGATTGTCACCTCCTTCTCTTCACCTGGCTCTATCTCGAAGTCCTCGAAATACAGCTTGTCCGTTCCTGACTGTCCTTCAGCCTTACGTGTCTTGGCTTCAGAATCATCCACACCGAGGATGATGTTCACCACCTTGGTCACGTCAAAGACATTCACGATGCCGTCACCGTTCACGTCTGCTGCAGCAAACACAAAGCCTTCGTTGGGCGAGCCAAGGATGTAGTTCACCATCGCTGTCACGTCGAAGACATTCACTGTGCCATCACCGTTGGCATCACCAAGAATAACATCCAGCTTTTCAATGGTCAGCGTACCCTTCAAGAAGGTCAACTCATAGTTGGCAGCCTCTGCACCACTTACGGTGATGTCATACGCACCAGGCACGCTGGCTGATGTAGCCTCCGTAGCGATAGCGGCTTGCGTGGTCAGTACAGCCTGAGTCTCCTCATTCTTAAAGCCTTCATACTCTATCTCGAGGGTAGGCAATGCCTCACCCTGCTTGATGGTGTAATCCTTTGCCTTAATCGTCAATGGAGCCTTGTTCACAGTCAAGGTAGCATCGGTTACTGTCACCATACTGTTACTGATACTGGTTGGGTCAAGTGTGATGGTATAGTCACCAATTCCCGAAGTGACTGTGGCTTCAGTCATACCAACAGGAGTGCCCACCAACAAGTCTGGCCTTTCAGTCACATAAGTGAAGGTCGGGTTCTCATCGCCATATGCGCGTTCACTGTTTTCAAAGGCAATCTCGATAGGCTGTGCCACTCTAATGACATCTTCTGCATCCACACTTTCTGCGCCATAAGTCAGCACATAGATAGTAGAAGTCGGAGCAGTGATGACCAAAGCCTGATCTTCACCAACCATTTCCTTCTCAGGGATTAACAAGTTACCCTCGGCATCGTAGAAGTCAACATGTTGGCTTTCTGCTTTCACGAACCAATAAACCTTATCCTCAACCTGGCAACTAAACAGATAACCCTGAATCTTGTTGCCTACAGGTGCCACAGCCTTGTTCTCCTTTTCAAGTGAAAGGGCTGTAAACGGAATATCCATCACACTCTTGTAGTCCTTAATGATTTCAGTAAGTGTCTCAGTGCCCACGCCAGCATTGTTAATGGCTCGGAAACTAAAGAGCACGTCATGAGTGAAGATGACTTGCTTGTTCTCCACATCAAACTGATAGTCGGCAAGCACCGTTTCAGGCTCAACATTCTCAATGCTGATTTCCTCATCGATAGTCACGACATTGGCTGCCTCCACTTCCACACGCTTACGTGGCTGGTCATTGAACCAATATTCGTAAGCCACTATCTGATTTGTCGCTGACGCATCAAATCCTACCATAAAGAAGGATGTGCATACAGAACTGTATCGATTAAACTTATCCTTCACTTGATAACTTACACGATGCAGACCTCTTGAAAGGCTTGTAATGTCTCTTTCTATATTAGCGACACCTCCTGCCTCCATAGCGCCCTCTATCGCCTCTTCATCATCAATCCAATAGCGATAAGCCGTCACAGCGTTCTCCTCCGAAGAGTCCACTTGCGGCACGATAAAATACTTCGACACCACAGGGCTTGCTTGCCCATTGTTGTCAATTGCTCTAAATGAAATGGCATGCAGACCTGACGTCAATGTAGGCAGTTCAAGGTCACAGTTAATGATGCCTCCTTCTGCGAATGTGCCGGTCACCTTCTCGTCAAACTGCTGGTCAATCCAATATTCATATTTGGCAAGCGTGCTCTCAGCCCCTTCAAACCGTGGTATGATGAAATACTTCGACACCACAGGGCTTGCCTGCCCATTGTTGTCAATTGCTCTAAATGAAATGGCATGCAGGCCTGAAGGCAAATCAGGCAATTCAAGGTCGCAGTCAATGATGCCTCCCGCTGCGAATGTGCCGGTCACCTTCTTGTCAAACTGCTGGTCAATCCAATACTCATATCGGGCAAGCGCGCTCTCAGTCCCTTCAAACTGCGGTTTGATGAAATACTTGGAGAGCACAGAACCCCACCGATTATCGTCAGTACTGACGCGGATTGACAACGCATGAAGACCTGCATCCAAATGGGACACATCTACCTGCTGATTCCAAACGCCACCCGTCAAGGTAAACGTTTGTCGGCTGTCATACTGCTGGTCAAACCAATATTCACCTTTTGTGACGGAAGTTTGAGCCGTCACAAGTATGCAACAGAGCAATGCCAACATGGACAGTCCTAATTGTTTCGTTCTGTTCATTGTCTGTCTCTGTTTTTGTGGTTATTTATTGGCAGGTCTTGCTTCAGCCTTAATGTTCACCTTCAGTTTACCAGCCACAGACTTTGAGTCAATGCTGCTGCTGACAATACGAGGAGTAGATGGGATGGGGTTCCATGGGTATTCACCACCAGTCACACCCACAGGAGTGCCATCTTCACCCACAAACTTTTCGGGCTCTGCCAACTCCCATGTTCTCGGAGCACCCGTGTCTTTGATGGTGTAACTAAGATTATCTTGACCATCCTTAAAGAAAGTAGCCCAACTTTCGATGTCATCACTAAGATAATATCCTCCTTTTAGTATACCGGCATTAGTTACATACCATTTAGCACCCACACAATATTCAGCGGTTGCTCCATTAGGAAAATAACAGTCTATTAAAGTGCTTTTAAACCTATACGGACCATGATATTGATCATAAGCACCAGAATTATTTCTTGTCAACATACAATGATCAACTAAAACATCACTTTCACCTCCAAAACTATTGACGTGATTTGTTACGATACAATTCTGAACCAACAAATTTAATGCAGAACTAGAACGACCATTGAGACCACCTTCAATATAAGACTGGAGCAACAAAGTTGAATTGGTGTTTCCATAAAAATCAAAACCTCCCGTACGACATTTCACCACTTGCAATCCGGTCAATGTTTCCCCTTCTATTTTTTCTATATACACACCACCTGTAAACCAAACACCTTCAAAGCATGGGTTATTATGATACTTGTCATTCTCATCACGCTTTATATTAATGCCACTTAAGACCTTGGTGCACTTCACCCCAGTCTCCTCGTCATCTTGGAATCCAGATCCATATACCTTCACAGACTTGGTAAAGTCACCAGGAGCATTGAAGGTGCCAGAAGACAACGTGATGATACTACCATCTTCTGCGGCTGCCAAAGCATTCTTGAATGCATCAGCACCAGAAAAGACTGTAGTTGTTTCACCGCTCTGCAACGTAGCAGACCTTGTGTCTGAATCTTGTGCATGGGCTAACATTGTGCCAACCAATGCCACTGCGAAAAGAAATAATTTTTTCATACTTTTAAAAGGTTTTTAGTTAATAAAAATAATTGATAATAATGAGTAATGAATAATCGTGGGGCAAATTTAATAAATAAATGTGAAAGTAGGTCTCTCAAATTCACAGAAAATCATTCTCAAATTCACAGAAAATGCAAAAAGAGGGGGTTACTGGTATCAAATTTACCAAAAAGGTGTACCTTTTTGCTATAAGCAAGCATTTTCACCTCCACTCTTCGAGCAAATCACCCCCATGCCTGTTCCTTCGTCTCCAAGCCCCCTCACTCAGCACCCCACTTCCTTCTCTTCCATAGCCTCTACCTGTTTTGCTTGTTAACTCAGACATCTTTTGCCTGATGTCCCTTTCCTCTTTCACTAAATGACACATATCCTTCTTGCTTGATTACACTTTTGTGTCATCAAGCCAAATTGGTTCATGTCATCAAGCCAAATGCATTTGTATCATCAAGCCAAATGCATTTGTGTCATCAAGCTAAAATGATTTGAGTCATCAAGCCAAATCGATTCGTGTACTCACGCTAAAATGATTTGTGTTTTCACGCTAAACTGGTCAGCGCTTTACGGCAACGCAACTCGGAGGCATACGGTAACGCAAACCAATGGCTGTGAAAGAGAGAGATGTGAACACTAATAACACAAATCAACACGAATAAAAAGACATTGTCTAAAAATTGGCTACACCGAGTTAAAGGTTCGTTTAATTCGTTTAATTCGTCTAATTCGTGAAATTGGCTACGCCGAGCTAAAGGTTCGTGTTCAAAAAAAGGGAACATTATTCGCATTGGTTTCAAAAAAAGCCGTATCTTTGCAACATGATTCAGATGCTGATCATATCGTTGCCGATGCTTGTGTGCATTTTCTGCTCGGCACTGTTGCTTTTGGACTGGTGGGAACAACGCATCAGGGCAAAGGCGCAATTGTTTGTTTTCATGCTGGTGGCTGCCGTTCTGTACGGGGGGCATTTCATCTTCTTCAATCATCTGCAAGAACTGATTCCTGTCACCGACACCATTTATTGCATGGCGAACCTGGCGGTGTTCCCTCTCTATTACCTCTACATCAAGGAGGTGACCGAGGAACAATGGAAGAAGCATTGGCAGGTGACGTTGCTCCTGCCCGCCCTGCTGACAGGATTGGTGGTGGGGACACTCTATTGCTTGATGGACAAGCAGGAAACACTTGCTTTCATTGACACGTTCCTGTACCAAGGCAGCATGAGCGACCTTGGCGACTATGCCAAAGCACAAGCCATTGTACACATCAGCATCAAGTTCCTTTTCGCCCTGCTGGTACTGCCCATTCTGGTGAAGGGTGTACGGAAAATCAAGCACTTCAACCGGATGGTGGAGACGAACTACGCTGACACGGACCTCCGCAAGATGTACATGGCAAAGACCATCTTGATACTTTTTATCGTGGCGTGTATCGTAAGTTTCACTGCCAACATCCTGGGCAGAGACCTGTTTGACCATGTGCCTTGGCTGGTGGTCATCCCTTCCCTTACCTTCTCCACGCTGCTCTTCCTGCTGGGGTATGCGGGACACCGACAGAACTTCACCATCGAGAACCTGATGCTGGAAACGGCAAACGAGCCGATGCCCACCAGCATGGATGAACCTCAGACGGAAGAAGAAAAGGCAGACCGCATCGAAAGGATCAAGAAGGAAATCACGGAGGCTGTGGAGAAGGAACGGATGTTCCTGCTACAGGATTTGAAAATCAACGACATCGCGAATCTGCTGCACACGAACCGCGACTACATCTATCAAGCCGTCAACGTCAGGATGGGCATGTCTTTCTCGGAGTACATCAACCGGCTGCGCGTGGACTTTGCCGCACAACTGATGGACGAGAACCCGAAGATGACTGCCCACGAACTTGCCTTGCGCTCAGGATTCTCTTCCGTAGCCTCCTTCTATCGCAACTTCAAACTCTACAAGGGCTGCCCACCTTTGGACTACATGAAGGGGCAAACGACACAAGACGAAACTCAGGAATAGAATTCCTGCAAGACTTCCAAAGATTTCAGTTCGGGAAAGTTGGGTACGTGCAGACGATAGTATTCGTTGAGCACCTGCAGGATGCGCATTCGCTCCTGACGCGAAAGACGAAAGAGGTGCATGGTGGGATAATCCATGCGGAAAAGCACAGGAAGGGCTTGCGCTTCCTGACGTCGAAGGAAATGGGCATGAGGAGGTTGGCAATCACAGTAAGAGCCTGCAAGGAGGTCAAAGTAATAGTCGGGTCTTTCCAGATTGGGGTAGATGCCAATGAAACGACTAAGGTGCATGAGGAACGCCAAGTGGAAATTCGCTGTGGCAATAGGCTTGTCCACCATGTCAAGCCACTGAAGGGAGGACTCGATGTAACGATAAAGGGAGGTATTCTCTTTCTCTTCACGCAAGGCTGCACTGAGAAACTCGGCAAGAAAGAGCGCCAAAGTGGATTTGACAGGAGAGAAAGGGAGGTCTGTATAATTATAATAAGTACGCACGTCAGAAGGACGGGGAAGACCTCCCACAGGACGCATCTCGGCACTGAACTCCACCATAGACAGGGGCTGCCAAAAGGACTTGCTGCGCACAGAGCGCTTGGCACGGGCTGTGGATGCCATGAACGACTGGCGCCCATGACTCTCGGTGAAGAGGTCAACCACCATTGACGTGTCACCATACTTCACCGTTCGCAACACAATGCCTCGAAGCGTTTCCTGCATAAATCAGATACAAAGGTAGTGAAAAGTTAGGAGTTAGAAGTGAGGAGTGAAGAGTTTTTTGTGGCAAAAAGAAAAAAAAGTCTTCTTTTATTTTGCAGTGTCTAAAATTTGCCGTACCTTTGCACTCGCAATTGAAAAATTGCCTTCAGGTTGGCCCGTTCGTCTATCGGCTAGGACGAGAGATTTTCATTCTCTAAAGAGGAGTTCGACTCTCCTACGGGCTACCAGCCCACGCGCTGGGCGATTTTTTTATCATAAGCGCAACAACCAACATGGAGATGGGTGCGAGGTCATAGCGCCATACCACATCGGACTCCAGCCCAATTATTTATCAACAATTAAAAACAAAACAAACAAATGGCACATCACAAGTCATGTCTGAAGCGCATCCGTCAGAACGAGAAGCGCAGACTCCACAACCGCTACTACGCAAAGACAATGCGTAACTTCCTCCGCGACATCCGCAACGAGAAGGACAAGGCAACCGCTCAGGAAATGTTCCCAAAACTCCAGAAGATGCTTGACAAACTCGCTAAGCAGAACATCATCCACTGGAAAAAGGCTGCCAACCTCAAGTCAAATACTGCGAAGTTGATCGCTAAACTCTAATCAGCAAGGAGGACAAAAAGAACTATTGAGGCATAGCCAAAATATTCTATAGAGAACAAAGGTCGGAACTCACATGAGTTTTCCGACCTTTTTCGTGCCTTTTTTCACCTTGAATCACCCTATTTTTAAGTTTTTTCCCCGTAGGGGAACTTTTCTTTGTTTTTTCCTTGTATATATCAAGAAAAATGCGTAACTTTGTAACGTAATAAAAGAGAATATTAAGAGAATAAAAACAATGGATGAAACACAGATGAACGGGGCGAATTATTCCGCCAGTAACATCCAGGTCCTCGAGGGCTTGGAGGCAGTAAGAAAACGCCCCGCCATGTACATCGGCGACATCAGCGAGAAGGGTTTGCACCATCTCGTTTATGAGACAGTCGATAACTCTATCGATGAGGCGTTGGCAGGTTTCTGTACGCACATCGAAGTAACAATCAACGAAGACAATTCTATCACCGTACAGGACAA
>JBGUGM010000127.1:0-5066 GCA_045111535.1 Bacteroidaceae bacterium | reverse complement strand
TTCAGTTCCTTCATCACCTTGATGTCCTGAATCATGCGGTCAACACTCACCACATATCCACCATCAGGGTCGAGTTCATGTCTATCCACACCCTTGATGAGGATGGGATGCCCATTCACAAGCAACTGCTGATTCTTGATTTCCACCTTGCGGAAACCCACTCTTTGCGGAATGCACTCGATGAGTTTATCACCATCATACAGCGAGAGATAGAGCGTGTAGAGGCAAGGTGTCTCGGCTGTCCATTTGTTTGGATTCTTCACCTCCAAAGTCACCTTTGCCCCATCCTTTTCGATATTGGTCTGCTTCGATACCACTACACTCCCCTTCTCATCCTTCAGCACCACATCCACACGCTTGCCATCAGCCTTCCATGCTGACAACTTCACATCCAACTTACCATCTGTGTAATTGTTTTCAAGGTCAGGTGTGATGAACACATCCTCAATGTGAGCCTGTGGACGAGCATACAGATAGCACTCACGGGCAATACCGCAGAGACGCCAGAAGTCTTGGTCTTCATTCCACGAACCATCACACCAGCGCATTACCTGCATGGCTATCAGATTCTCCTTGCCTGGCTCGATGTACTTTGTGATGTCAAACTCTGCAGCCACTTTCGAATCCTCCGAGTAGCCCACATACTTTCCATTCACATACACCGTGATGTTCGAGGTAGCAGAGCCGATGTGCATGTACACCTTCTGTCCCTTCCAGTCAGCAGGAATCGTGAAGGTACGACGATACGAACCCACATGGTTGCCCTTATCTTGCACAGCAGGAGGTGCACCCGTCCAGTCGCTGCGCCACGCATAGCCATTATTCACATAGATGGCATCACCATAGCCATTCAGTTCCCAAATGCCAGGCACAGGCATCGTGCCCCACTTCGAGTCATCATACTTCACGGCGAAGAAACCTTCTGGACGCTCGTTGGCACTTTCCACCCAGTGGAACTTCCATGGTCCCTCAATGCTCAGGTAGCGGCTCGACTTTGCCTTCGTGTTTGCTTTTGGTGATTGTGACTGCTGTGCCAACGCCTCGCTCTCATAAGCGAAGTAGTGTGCCACATCCATCTTACGGTTAATCTCGTTGACACTGGGGTCACACCACACCGGCGTCTTCTGCGCCCATGCTGTCATCGCACCCACTGCCAATACTGACAAAATGAAATGTCTTACATTCATAGTTAATAATTGGTTTTATAATTAGTATTGTACTTATTTTTTGCACTCTATCCGGATGGAAAAATCGCTATACGCGTGGGCTTGTTATTCGTGATGATACGGTTCGCCACGCATGATGGTCATGGCTCGGTAGAGTTGTTCCACGAAGATGAAGCGCACCATCTGATGCGAGAACGTCATCTTCGACAGCGAAATCTTCTCATTCGCCCTGGCATACACCTCCGGTGAGAACCCGTAAGGACCACCAATGATGAACACCAACCGCTTGTTCACCGTCTGCATCTTCTGCTCCACCCATTTCGAGAACTCCACACTACGGAACTCTTTTCCATGTTCATCCAGCAGCACTACATGGTCTCCTCCCTGCAGTTGCTTCAGAATCAGTTCCCCCTCCAGTTGCTTCTGCTGGTCAGTAGAGAGATTCTTCGTATTCTTCAATTCAGGAATCACCGTGATGTCAAACCCCACATAATGCTTCACACGCCCCGCATAATCGTCAATCAGCTCAACGAAATGCTTATTCACCGTCTTCCCGACCAATATCAATCCTATCCGCATGGCATTTATCAATTACCGTGAAATATTCTTCACGCCTTTCACCGTACTCAGTTTCTTGATGAGTTGCGTCAGTTGGTTCTGGTCGTCAATCATCACTGTCAACTGTCCCGAGAAAAGTCCATCCTCTGACGACTGGATGCTGAGACCACGCATCATCACATTCTTTTCTTTATTCAGAATCGACGTGATGTTGCTGACAATACCAATGTCATCATGTCCCACCACATGCAGCGTCACAGGATACTGCTTCGAACCCTTGCCAGCCCAACGAGCACGGAGCACACGGTACCCCATCCTCTCACGCAGCAACTGCGCATTCGGACAATCCTTCCTGTGCACCTTAATGCCCCGATTCACTGTCACAAATCCAAACACATCATCACCATAAATCGGATTGCAGCACTTCGCCAAACTGTAATCCACACCTTTCAGGTTATTGTCCAGCACCAGCACATCTGCATTCCCCTGCGCATGGTCATCCTGCACAGGTGTCACATAATTGCCCGCACTGCGCTGTTCTGTCGAGAACGCGCTCGGATTCGCATCTCGCTCTTGCAACTCCAGGTACTGCTCAATCACTGTGTTCACATCCAGCACCTCCTCAGCAATCGCCTTGTAGAACTCCGACACGTGCTTGTAGCCCATCCGTTTGAGCAATCGCATCATCAGCGACTCCTCCATCTCAATCTTCTTGTTCTTGAACTTCCTCTCCAGTGCCTCCTTCGCAAACGTCGATACCTGCATCTCCTGCTCCGTCAGCGACTGACGAATCTTCGCCCTTGCCTTTGGAGTGATGGCGATGTTCAGCCAGTCACGCTTCGGCAATTGCTTCTGCGACGTCAGGATTTCCACCTGGTCACCGCTCTGCAACTTCGTGCCGATATGCACATTCTTGCCATTCACCTTGCCACCCGTGCAGTGGGCACCCACGTTTGTATGTATCTGGAACGCGAAATCCAGCACCGTCGCACCCTTCGGCAACTTGAACAAATCACCCTTCGGTGTGAACACAAACACCTCGTCGCTGTACAAGTCTACTTTGAATCTGTCCATCAACTGCTCGTCACTCTCCACCTCATGATGCTCCAGAGCCGAACGGATATCCTGCAACCAGTCCTCCAACTTGCTGCCGCTATCCTTCACGCCCTTATATCGCCAGTGCGCCGCCAAGCCCCTCTCCGCAATCTCATCCATGCGCTCTGTACGAATCTGAATCTCCACCCACTTGCCCTCAGGACCCATCACCGTGATGTGCAGCGACTCATAGCCATTTGACTTCGGTACACTCAGCCAATCCCTCATGCGCTTCGGATTCGGGCGGTACATGTCCGTCACGATGCTGAACACCTGCCAGCACTCCTGCTTCTCCCTCTCAGGGGCAGAGTCCAAAATCACGCGGATGGCGAAGAGGTCATAGATGCCCTCAAACTGGCACTTCTGCTTCAGCATCTTTTGCCAGATGGAATGGATGGACTTGGTTCTGCCCTTAATGTGGAACTTCAACCCAGCCTCCTTCAACTTCTCCTCCACAGGAGCAATGAACCGTGCGATATAGAGGTCACGCGCCTTACGCGTTGCGCTCAACTTCTCCTTGATCATGTAATACACCTCAGGCTCCAGATACTTCAGCGACAAATCCTCCAGTTCCCGCTTAATCAGGTACAAGCCCAATTTATGCGCCAACGGGGCATACAGGTGCGAAGCCTCCGTCGCCACACGCCTGCGCTCCTCATCCGTGCCCCTATCCTTAATCTGTCGCATCAGATTCACGCGGTCAGCAATGATGATGAAAATCACCCGCATATCCTCCGCAAACGACAACAGCAAATCACGGAAATTCTCTGTCTCAATGGAAGGATTCTTCGCATACAGTTCATTCACCCTCAACAGTCCGTGAATGATGTGCGCCACATCCTCGCCAAACGCCCGCTTCACCTCCTCCATCTTGATCACACCCACCGACACACAGTTATGCAGCAAAATGCTGATGATAGACGCACGGTTCTGCCCTATCTCTTCAGCAGTAATCACCGCAGTCTGCAAGTCAAATAGAATCGGGTTCAGCCCAAACTGGTCACGATGCAGTTGCTCCGTCTCGACAGCCCGAAACAGAATCTCCTTCACTTGATGAAAATCCTCAGGATTCAGCACCTCAGCCACCAGTCCCTGCAAGCGCTTCACCGTCTCCACCAGCAGCACCTTCTCCTCCTCCCTCAGAGTCGCCATTTCTTCCATACTCATCCTCTATATATGATTTACGGGACAAAGATAAAGAAAAGTTAGGAGTTAGGAGTCAGGAATGAGGAGTTATTTGCCATCGGAGTTGATTTTTTATTGAAAAAAAGTGACAAATCCTCATTCCTCATTCCTAATTCCTCTTTTTTCACTACCTTTGCACCCCAAAAGAACGTAACTATGATTTTATTGATACAGACGCTATTCATCGCCCTCCTGACCAAAGTACTCGTGTTGGGAGCACAGGTCACCCCTCAGCAGTCCACACCCGTTCAGGCAGGAGACGAGATTTCCAGCACAGTGAGCATCACCCAGAATGCCAGCGGAAGGCTCGGCACACTGGATGCCACAGACGAACAAGCCTACCGACAAGCCAAGGAAACACTCCGAGACCCCCACTCCACCAAGAAGCAACTCCGCAAGGCAGGAAAGACCCTAAAGGGCATCTACCACAGGAGAAATGCCGAGATGCGGCGCATCCTGAAAGAAGTCACCGCAAAGACAGGAGCCACCTTCACCCTGGAAAAAGCAGGAGGAGCCTGGTTGGGAGGTGAAGAATACAGTTTCAAGATAGTCGTGCAAGCCCCCACGCAAGCCTCCTACGACAGAGCCCTCCAAGCCATCAGTTATGTGGCAGAAGCAGCACGGCAAGACGCCTTCATCGAGAATCTGGGAACCATCCCCGACACCGAAGTGACAGACGAAAAACTGCTGCGTCAGGAATGCACCCTGTTCCTCCACATCCCCTTCAGCAAAACCCTCAACCAGCGCGAGATGGCAATCGTGCAAGACGTCTTCACCCAAGAAAGCACCGAAGACCTCCCCCTCGACGCCACCATCACTGACAAAGAGATCTACTTCTCCATGCCCACATGGAAATTAGGCGACAACCCCACAACAGAAGGATTCAAGGAATTAGCAGACAACTGGACACAAAAGATCATCAGCGTATTCACCCATGGAAAAGAAGGAAAACTTAAAGGACTGGTTGGACAAACTTGTCAACCAACGTATGAACGAAGCAGGTTTCACAGTGCAGACAACGCCTACTCAGAAGACCCCACCCGAAACTACGCCAGTCAACGG
>JBGUGM010000126.1:0-2381 GCA_045111535.1 Bacteroidaceae bacterium | reverse complement strand
CAAAAGCTCCGCCCTTGCCTCGAACAGAGGGTTGGACGATGCTTTCAACAGATTGTAGAAGGTACGCTCACAGATGCCGAACTGCGGATATATGTAACGCTTCCATATCTCCCTGTTCGGAAGACCTGTCTTTACGTAGGTGTCATAGATCTGGTTTATGTCGGCTACTCGCTTTGCGTATGTCTTTCGTTTGCGCTTCTTTATTCCCATGCGATTGACTGGATATATCAGGATTACTTACTTTCTTTCTTGTATGGCCGGATCTCAAGAGTCATCACGCAACTCACGAGCACCCTGCCACTTCCGTCACAGTTCGGGCACTTCCTTGAAATGCCAAGCTTAGTGACCGTGCCCGTGCCGTGGCACTCACGACACAAGGCAACCTTCTCGGGCTTGGTCACTTCTTTCCTCATACCACGGTCTCCTCTTTCTTGGGTTCTACGTAGAAGGTCTCATCCTGAACCACCTGAATACCGCACTCTGCCATCGCAGTCTGCATTGGTACGTTCACAGGGCGTTGGCTGTCAGTACGCTCCACCGTAACCTCTGTATCACGGTCTGCAAGCAACTTGTCCTTGGCTATCTCCTCCGTCTGACGGATATAGCTTGGAAGGAATGTCTTCACAAGGTTCAGCGCACTTGCCCATGTGAAGCCTTTCAAGGTCTTGAGCTTCGGTGTGCCGGTTCTGAAGCCGATGGTACCATGCGCCATGTCGAGGCTCTTCTTCTTGGTGAACAACTCCGCCTGGTTCTCGGTGGCGAAACTCTGAAGTACATCGAAAGCCTTGTCTCTGTCATCGCCCAGAGATGCAAGTTTGTCTGCGTACTTCTCACGGATCTTGGCGCACTGCAGCTCTATCTCTGCGTTTATCTTCTGGATCTGTGCGTCACTCTTCGCATAGGTTGCGAATGCTTCATCGGCTGCCTCTCTGCTGACACCGGTGATAATTGTCTTCTTCTGTCTTGCCATTGTTTTTGATTTTTTTTGATTGTTAATAATAGAGTTCTACTTTGCAACGCAAATCGCACCACCATAGAGGTGCAGCTTTACGCAACAGGTTCCTGCCTTGTCATTCATGCAGGCCTCACACTTGGGTGGGTCGGTTTCAATCACCATTCCACCTGCAAGATCCTTCAAGTCTTTGATTTCATGCTTCATAATTACTGTTTTTTGTTGGTTATTCATGCCTGTCCTATTACGTTGAGAGGAACAGCCACGATTGTCTTTTTATGTACTGTCTGTTGTGGCATTGCCTCAACATCCTTGCCCTGTCTCAGTCCACCCTTGCTCATGATGGCTCTCAGCTTCACCTGCAACGCATCGAGATCTTTTTCCCCAAGTTGGGAAAATACCTTCCCTGCGATCTTCGGATTCCTGCAGAAGTCGTTGATGCGTTGCCAGTCCGTTGTATCTACACCAGCCTTCTGCATAAGCTTCAGACAAAGGCTGCGCTTCTTCCTCAGTAGTTCCTTCCATCCAAGGCGATCCTCCAGAGAGGCACACATCGCATCGTACTCCTTCGTTGTCATCTCATGCAGGTGGGTCGTGCGCCCATCCGTGAAGCTCGACACAAGCGTTTCCTTGATGTCCCCGACATTACCACCAGGTAGGCGGTTGAGCGAGGCATAGAATCTGTGATAGTTCTGCATACTCATTGTTTTTTAGTTTCATTGTATCTTGTAGGTATTACCACTTCCCAGTTACACTTCTCACAGCACACGCCCTCTTCTTTCACAGGGTATGGATCATCGCCTACACCGTAGAACTTCTTACCGCAGATGCAGCAGGTATGCTCCATATCGTGCATATCGTCGTCCTCAAAGAGAGGCTTCAGACCGCATGAGGTGGCAACATCAAGTTCCAGCTTCGCGCCCTTGCTCACCCACCATCCCTTCAGCATATAGATGTACTGGCAGTCAAGCAGCATCCTCATATCTGCCTTCATGTGATCATGCCAGTCACCGGGTTGTGGCAAGCCGTTGTTAAACGGATTCACAGGCTCGAAGCCTCGCATCTCAAGGTGGACGACAGCATCCTTGAAGGCTTTCTTGCGCTCATCCATGTCATAGTGCGCTATCGCACCGCTGATGTAAACTTTCTTCTTACTCATTGTCTGTTGTCTTTAGGTTTTACAAATATTTACTTTCTTTGCGACCTTCAGATAGTTCAATATCCTCGCCGCATACAATTCGTTGGCGGTCTCTATCACCCTGCATCCCTTGGTCTTTGCCATGCGGAGGGTTATGTCACACCTGCCATGATAAATCCAGTCGCCGATCACCGTACCTACATTGTCATCATCAACTAATATTTGGTACTTCTCTCCCATATCCTCACACGTTGTTTGTCGTCCTTAATACACCTTCTTCCCATACTATGA
>JBGUGM010000125.1:0-10167 GCA_045111535.1 Bacteroidaceae bacterium | reverse complement strand
AAGAACTAAGGAACTATGGCTGAAAAAGTATTAAAATCATTCACAGTAAAATACTGGAAGCAGAATGGTCCGAAAGATGCGGGTCATTTTGAAGAGAAGGTAATGAAGGACATCCCTGGCGATACTTCATTCCTCGAGATGCTCGACATCCTCAACGAGCAGTTGATTGAGGAAGGCAAGGAGCCTTTCGTGTTCGACCACGACTGTCGCGAGGGCATCTGCGGCATGTGCTCACTCTACATCAACGGTACGCCTCACGGCAAGACCGAGCGTGGAGCCACCACTTGCCAGCTCTACATGCGTAAGTTCAACGAGGGCGACACCATCACCATCGAGCCTTGGCGTTCAGCAGGTTTCCCAGTCATCAAGGACTGCATGGTTGACCGCACCGCCTTCGATAAGATTATCCAGGCAGGTGGTTATACTACCGTCCGCACAGGTGCTCCACAGGATGCCAACGCCATCCTCATCCCCAAGGAGGATGCTGACGAGGCAATGGATTGTGCTTCCTGCATCGGTTGTGGTGCTTGCGTGGCAGCTTGTAAGAACGGTTCTGCTATGCTCTTCGTTTCCTCGAAGGTCAGCCAGCTCGCTCTCCTTCCCCAAGGTCGCGTAGAAGCAGCACGTCGTGCCAAGGCCATGGTAGCCAAGATGGACGAACTCGGTTTCGGTAACTGCACCAACACCCGTGCTTGCGAAGCCGTATGTCCTAAGTGCGAAACCATCGCCAACATCGCCCGCCTCAACCGCGAGTTCATCAAGGCAAAATTGGCAGACTAACACACATTATTATATAAAGAAAGAGCGTCGTGGAGAAATTCTGCGACGCTTTTTTGTTGGGGTCAGAAAGAAGTGTTACCTTTGTGGCATCATCTTGTAAACCCATTAATGACAACGACATGAACATTGGAGACCGGGCGCCCGAGATTCTGGGCAAGGACGAACAGGGACGGGACATCCGTCTGAGTGATTATAAAGGCAGGAAGTTGGTGCTGTACTTCTATCCGAAGGACAACACGAGTGGATGTACTGCTGAGGCTTGCAGTTTGAGAGATAGGTATGGAGAACTGCAAGGGGCAGGCTACGAGGTGGTGGGTGTGAGCAAGGACTCGGCAGCCTCACACGTGAAGTTCAAGGAGAAGCATGAACTGCCCTTCCCGCTGATTGCTGATGTTGACCATACGCTCCTGGAGGCGATGGGTGCATGGGGCGAGAAGAATATGTACGGGAAGAAGACAATGGGCACCATCCGCACCACTTTCATCATCAACGAGGAGGGCATCATCGAGCAGATTTTCGCTGGCAAACAGGTGAAGACCAAGGAACATGCTGAGCAGATATTGAATGCTGAAAAATAAGCCATCATGAAGAGAGGAATGAGCGTTTTAACTGCGCTGGGGCTGCTCGCCATCGTGTTTTGTGGCAGTTGCGGGGTGGAAATGCGTGAAGAGGAGCCACAACGAAGTGAGGAGGAAATCCGGCTGGAGAGGATAGGGCAGTTGGACAGCACGTTGCTATGGATGCTGCCTCAGGCGAAGGGGATGGAAGGTTGGATGGCTGACAGTTTGAACCAATGGCAGGAGCGGCTGGATGCGCTCTCTGCTGAGGCATGGTTGTTGGTGGAAGATTCGACAGGACTGATTATCAGCGAGAAGAATGCCGACCAGCGGATGTATATGGCGAGCATCACGAAGATGATGACATGTCTGTTGGCATTGGAGAATGGCAAGATGGATGACACGCTCAGGATCACCAAGGATGTGTACACGACAAGTGATGCCCGGGTGAAAGTGGACGATGGATATACGGTGGGTAACATGATTCGCGAGATGATGATGCTGAGCGACAACAATGCCGCTTACGCCTTGGCAAAATATGTGGCGGGCGACACCTTGACCTTCTATCAGATGATGAACCAGAAAGCGGCTTATCTGGGCATGAACGGCACCCATTTTGCCAACCCTAACGGTATGCCCAATGACAGCAACTACAGCACCGCATCCGACCTGATGCGCCTGTCCCGCTACTGCATGCAGGACACGGCATTTGCAAGGATTGTCGGCACAGCATCAGCAGACATTCCCCTGCTGGACGGGCGTCATCTGCCCTGCCAGAACACCAACGCCCTGCTCGAAAAGTATGAAGGGTGCATCGGCATCAAGACTGGCTTCACCCGACAGGCAGGCAACTGCCTCGCCTCTGCTGCCACTCGCGATGGGGTGACCCTCTATCTTATCTTGCTCAAGAGTAAAAGTTATGCATCACGCTTCACAGAGTCTGCCACTTTGCTCGACTATGGATTCGAGGTGATGCGAGTGTATGGCAAATGAATAGAAAACCTATCAAACGAACATGATATGAAAAGGAATCAGTGGATGAAGAGCCTTGCTTTGTGCTGCATGGCTTTGGTTATTTCCACACATACACAAGCACAGGAACATGTGAATGGACAGTTGTGGCTCGACACGGAGGGTAAACACATCAATGCACATGGGGGCAACATCATCCAGTACAACAACACCTACTATTGGTATGGGGAGAATCGTCCTTATAGTGGTGGAAGCACCGAAACGGGCATTGCAGTCTATTCTTCTGCTGATTTGAAGACATGGAAGAATGAGGGGGTGGCATTGGCTACAAGCCAAGAGGCAGGACACGACATCGAGAGGGGTTGCATCATGGAGCGCCCGAAGGCGCTCTACAACGAGAAGACGAAGAAGTTTGTGATGCTCTTCCATCTGGAACTGAAAGGACGTGGCTATGAGGCTGCCCGGGTGGCTTTTGCTGTGAGCGATTCGCCCACAGGACCTTTCCAATTCCTCCGCAGTGAACGCATCCATGCCAACCAATGGCCATTCGATATGGATGAGCAAGCCATTAAGGCGGCACAGCAGACAGATGCTTCCCAGTGGAAAGAGTGGTGGAACGATGCATGGCGAAAGGAAGTGAACAAAGGTATGTATCTGTGGAGAGACATGAAGGGAGGACAGATGAGCCGCGACATGACGGTGTATGTGGATAAGGACGGTAAGGCCTATCACATCACGTCCTCGCAAGAGAACCTCACCCTGCTGGTGAGCGAACTGACAGACGATTATCTGAACTTCACAGGGAAATATAATATGGTGGCACCAGGAGGACAGAACGAAGCCCCTTGCATCTTCAAGCATAACGGCACTTATTGGCTCATCTGCTCCGGTTGTACGGGGTGGTCACCCAACGAAGCCCGTATGTTCAGTGCCAAGAGCATTTGGGGACCTTGGAAACAGCATCCTTCCCCCTTTGTCGGCACTGCCACAGGGTATCAGAACATGCCTGCCAACAAAACTTTCGGAGCACAGGGCACCTACATCTATCAGATGAACGGCAAACCTATCTTCATGGCAGACATCTGGAATCCTCGTCATCTCTCCCAGAGTTTGCACCTCTGGCTCCCCATCGAATTTGATACCAACGATGTGCCTATCATCCGTTGGACAGACCATCCTTAATCCTTGACACTACTTTCAGAGAAATAATACTCCCTGAGGGGCTTGACCACCTTCTCGCCCTTCACAGTGATTGCCTCGCTCAACTTGATATCTGCTGAGGATGCACCCACCTTGATGACAAAGTTCCCAGGGGCGATGTTCCATTGCCGTTGAGTCTCGTGGCTGTAATAGCCAAACTGTTCCATATACAATTTCACCGTCACCTGTTTGGTCTCACCAGGAGCCAAGGTCAATCGGGCAAATCCTTGCAACTGAATCTGACGGATGTTGGCGTTGTCATCTGCAGGAGACAAATAGATCTGCGCAATCTCGTCACCCTTCACCGAACCCGTATTCTTCACATCAAAAGTCAAGGTAATGGCTTCATCTGTGGTAGCCGCTTCCTTGTTCACGTTCAGGTTCGAATACTCAAATGTTGTGTAACTCAAACCATAACCGAAAGGCCACTGGATGTTGGGCGTGGCATAGATGGAACCGGGGGTATGGAAGGAAGGATGAACAGCCACGGGCGATGGGTTGTTATAGCAAAGGGGCTCGTGAAGTTCTTTGTCGGGATAACTGATGGCGAGTTTAGCCGATGGCGACACCTTGCCATAGAGGATGTCGGCAACAGCATTGCCACCTTCCTCACCCGGGTACCATGCCTGAATGACTGCGGCACACTTCTCTGCCAATCCAGAAATGACCTGTGCCCGACCTCCGAAGATGACGAGAACGACAGGTTTACCAGTAGCAATGAGTTCTTCCACATACGCTTCCTGCTGACCAGGCAAACGAAGTCCTTGACGATCACGATTCTCACCACACAACATCACATTCTCACCCACAGCGGCAATGATGACATCAGCATCCTTCGCCATACGAAGTGCCTCTGCCTTGTCTGCCTTCTCGCCCGAATCCACTTTGCGGTGCAGGATTTCATACTCCCAAGCACGTGCATCACCATTCTTCACAAAGTCAGTCTCGATGGTGTCTGTCCAGTCGCAACCACGTGAATAAAGAATCTCCACACCCTCGGGCTTGCGCTCTGTCATTCCTTCCAACAACTTCACAATGTGAGGATGCTCCAAGTCTTCCGTCACCTTCTTCCAGAAGTAGGACATGGCGGGGAATGAATAGTCGCCGCACATCGCCCACATGGAATTGGCATTGGGACCTGTCACGAGGATATTCTTGGCACCTTTCAGTGGCAGAATTCCCTTGTTCTCGAGCAGGACAATGGACTGCGTGGCAATGTCATAGGCTGTTTGCCGTTCCTCTGGTGTATCCAGCACAATCTCTTCCTGACTATACAAGTATGGATTCTTGTCCAAAAGACCGGCACGGAACTTATATCGCAGCACGTCCTTCACCGCACGTTCGAAGGCTTCGGGTTTCACCAAGCCCTTGTCAAGAGCCTCCTGCAAGAACTTGTAATTGTCGCCATGAGGGAAATCCACATCGTTGCCAGCATTGATAGCCGCTGCAGCCTTCTCGGCAGGAGTGTCGAGGTCGGGCAACTGGTCAATGGCAGTATAGTCACTCACCACCATGCCATCGAAGCCCACATAATCACGAAGGATGTCTTGCAGAATCTCGCTATTGGCAACACAATTCGTACCATGAACGGCATGATAACCCGGCATGACAGCCTTGCTGCCAGCCAAGCGAATCATCGCCTCGTGGGGCATGAGAATCTCCTCCATCAACTCCTTCTCGTCAGCATCGCCACCACCACCATAACCCAAATAGTGTTTGGAGCAAGCACCAACACCTTTCTTGAGGTCACCCTGCTGCAAACCTTTCACAAACGCTGTGCCCATCACTGCTGAGAGATAGCCATCCTCACCATACGACTCCTCCAATCGATTGAAACTCGGCACACGGCACACATCCACCATCGGTGAGAGCGACAATACCCCACCCATCTTACGCATGGTTGTGGATGTCTGTCGCGTCTTCAGTTCTGCCAACTCAGGATTGAACGAACATGCCTGTCCTATCTGCTGGGGGTAAATCGTTGCACCACGAGTGTTGATGCCCGACAGCACCTCTTCGTGGAAGAGTGCAGGAATCCCATTCGGAGTATGATGCATCAGCCAATCCTGCACGGCTGCCACGCGGTCACGCAGCACATTGGGGTCGGTAGGTTTCTGACTGGCATATTGAGAAAAGTGACCTATGCCATTAGGAATCAGTTCGCGACACTTCGCTGTGTCCAACTGCCCCGACTCATCGAAGAGGACATCCATATACATGCTCCTCAACTGAGCAATCCGTTCCTCTTGGGACATCCTGCCGTACAGTTCGTCAATCTGCTGCTCCATATCTGGGGCATTGCAGCCAGCCAATAATGCACCTATACCTATCATTGCCATTTGCTTTAGTTTTCTGTATTTCATATAGCGTTGTTTGGTTCCGATTTTAGACTCTCTTTTCTATTCATTTGCAAAGATAAGGAAAGTTCTTCACCCCAACAAAAAAGCGTCGCAGAATTTCTCCACGACGCTCTTTCTTTAATATAAAATGGATTATTGTTGTTTGATTTTGATGATGGTGACGGGGCGAAGGATATTTGTTGCAGCAAAAGATTGAGCCGATGCAACAGAAACTGTGCCGAATGTGAAAGCTTTCAATACTTCATTCTCTATAGCCAAATATCGATTGTTTTGTCCACTCTTTTTATTTGGTGCTGAGGAGTTATAGAAAATAACAGCTTCATCTTTTGTCATCAGTCTCCAACCATTAATACCATTCACGGAACAATTTGACATGGCTGTTTCTACCTTAGAGAAGGCTTCTTCTTGTGTTTCACCACCAGCAAGTGGCGTCGTTTCATTGGGTGATAAAAGCAAAACCTCTGATATTCCGTTGTCCTTTTCTGTAACAGCCAGGACATAGCAAGTTTGGTAGGTGCTACCCACTGTTGGAACGTCACCAGTTATCACATCATCGTCATTATTGTCATTGTTGTTGTTATCGCCGCCTCCTGTCTCATTTCCGTTACCACTATCTGCTGTTTGTGTTCCACTTTCGTTGAACTCGAAGGAGATGGTTTTCTCACTCTTCCATGTGGCTCCCGTGATAGTGCCAGTCAAAGTCACTCCTACGGTTTCCGTGTAAGTGCCTTCTATGTTCACTTTGCCTGCTGCTTCCAACACCTCAGAACTATTGTAAGTATAGGTGGTAGTTCCTGTGGGTTTCACAATATTGACGGCAATGGTGAGGGTATTCCCAGAAGGAGGCAACAGGTATTGTGTGCTTGTGAGTGTCCACGTGCGTGTATTTTCCTGTTTCGTCAGCGCTATGGTTGCTTCACCCTCTTGCTCGGTGTATGTGATTCCTTCCAATTGTTGCCATAAAGGTGAGATGGTCACGGATACAGCAGTGGCAGCAGAGGGAATGTTGTTGAGCACCACGCTTTTCAGTTCCATAATCTTTCTTTCCAGTCCCAAAGTCAAGGTGTTCGTTCCACCATCCACTAAGGTTACATTGCTTTTAGCCATCATCAAGTCACCATGACTCTTTCCTTCTTTTAGGGTGATAGCCATGGATGGTGTGGCTGTTTCTTGTGTAGGCAACACATAATTTTCTTCCGATGCCCCTCCAATCGCATAGACAGAGTAAGTTCCTTCTGTCAGTTCGATATTCAACGCTTGGCTCTCGTTACTGATAGTTTGTAGCGCCACACAATCTTCACCCTTGAAAACATAGACATACACGGGGTAACCAATTTCTGCACCCTCACTGTTATCTCCAACTCTTGTGCGTACTTCCAGTTTTGAGTTCGCCTCTTGTTGTATGTCGGAGGAATCTAATTTCTCACATGCCATAAGGCACAACACCATTACCCCCATCGTCAGGATGGAGGTACATAATCTGCTCACTTTTTTCATCTGTTAAAATGTTAATAGATTATTAATTATTTCTTTTATTTACAGCACCTTAATCAGTTCCACATCGAAGATGAGGGTTGCGAATGGTGGGATGGAGGCTCCTGCCCCACCCTCTCCATAAGCGAGCATGTAAGGGATGTAGAAGCGGTACTTGGCTCCTTCTGCCATGAGTTGTACTCCTTCTGTCCAACCGGCAATGACTTGTTGCAAGCCAAAGTCGGCGGGGGCGTTGCGCTTGTAACTGCTGTCGAAGATGGTGCCGTCGAGCAGACGACCTTCGTAGTGGCAACGGACGGTGTCGGTGGCTTTGGGCTGTTTGCCTGTTCCGGGGGTGAGCACTTCGTACTGAAGACCGCTCTTGGTGACGATGATGCCTTCTTTCTTGGCATTCTCAGCGAGGAACTTGGCTCCTTCCTCTTTGGCTGCCTTTCCTGCGGCTGCCTTGGCAGCGTTCTGCTTCTGTTCCAATTCACGGAAGAAGGCGTTGACAATCTGCTGTCCTTCCTGGTGGCTCACCTGGAGGGGGTTGTCTTCGAGCACATCGGTGATAGATGCTGCGAAATCGTTAACGACGAGTTTTCCTTTCAGTCCCATTTGCTTGAGTTGCTGACCAATGCCAAGACCCAGTGCGTAACTTATTTTATCCATAAGTGTTATTGAGTTTTTTATGTTGTTATTGATTTAAAATCTTGATGAATGGTTGAAAACGGGTGCAAAGTTAGGCTTTTTCGGTGAATTTTGCCTAACTTTGCACGAAATTAAATAACAGACCATCAGAAAAAGAATAGAATATGGCATTGAAAGCAGGTATTGTGGGTTTGCCAAATGTGGGTAAGTCAACACTTTTTAATTGCTTGTCGAGTGCGAAGGCACAGGCAGCAAATTTTCCTTTTTGTACAATTGACGCACAACTCGGACAGGTGAGTGTGCCTGACGAGCGACTGACAAAGTTGGCGGAACTGGTGCATCCGGGCAGGATTGTGCCTGCCGTGTGCGACATCGTGGATATTGCAGGACTGGTGAAGGGTGCCAGTCAGGGTGAAGGACTGGGCAACCAGTTCTTGGGTAATATCCGTGAGTGCGATGCCATCATTCATGTGTTGCGCTGTTTCGACAATGGCAACATCGTGCATGTGGATGGCTCGGTGGATCCTGTGCGCGACAAGGAAATCATTGATACGGAGTTGCAGTTGAAGGACCTCGAGACGGTGGAGCAGCGCATCAAGAAGACGGAGAAGTTGGCGAATGTGGGTCACGACAAGAACGCCAAGGTGGAGTATGGCTTGCTGTTGCGCTATAAGGAGGCACTGGAGAAGGGACTCTCAGCACGTACGGTGGTGCCTGAGAATGACGAGGAGGTGCTGGCTGCGAAGAATATGTTCCTATTGACCACCAAGCCTGTGCTGTATGTGTGCAATGTGGACGATGCGAGTGCGAAGACAGGCAATGCCTATGTGGAGAAGGTGAAGGAGGCGATCAAGGACGAGGATGCGGAGTTGATGATCATCAGCGCCCAGACGGAAGCGGACATCGCTGAGTTGGAGAGTTATGAGGAGAAGCAGATGTTCCTCGACGACTTGGGCTTGGAGGAGAGCGGCTGCAACCGACTCATCAAGGCGATTTATTCGCTCCTGAACCTGCAGACCTTCATCACCGCCGGTGAGATGGAGGTGAAGGCATGGACCGTGCGTAAGGGCTGGAAGGCACCCCAGTGTGCGGGTGTGATCCACACTGACTTCGAGAAGGGCTTTATCCGTGCCGAGGTCATCAAGTATGACGACTACATCAAGTATGGCAGTGAGGCTGCTGTACGTGAGGCTGGCAAACTGGCTGTGGAGGGTAAGGACTATGTGGTGCAGGATGGAGATATTATGCACTTTAGATTTAATGTATGATGAATACGCTTTTCATTGATTGGCAACCTTCGGTGGAGGCCTTCTCGTTAGGCTCGTACAGTGTGCGGTGGTATTCTCTGCTGTGGTGTTTGGGCTTGTTGCTGGCATATCTGATTGTGCAGCGTCTGTACAAGCATCAGAAGATAGAGGACGAAAAGTTTGAACCTCTGTTCTTCTATTGTTTTGTGGGTGTGCTCGTGGGTGCACGATTGGGACATTGCATCTTTTATGAACCCAGTTATTACCTGACGAGCGGGAAGGGTTTCATTGAGATGCTGATTCCTTTCCATCAGATGGCAGATGGTTCGTGGAAATTCACGGGCTATGAAGGATTGGCTTCACATGGAGGCACGATTGGTCTCATCATCGCCATGTTCCTTTATTGGCGCAAGATGAAGTTGAGACCTTGGGTGGTCATGGACAACATCGCCATTGCCGTGCCCATGACAGCCTGTTGCATTCGTTTGGGTAACTTGATGAATTCGGAGATTATCGGCAAGCCAACGGATGTGGCATGGGGCTTCATTTTCCATAGTCGGGAGGCATTGGTGGACGGGCAACTGACACCCCGTCATCCTGCCCAACTCTACGAAGCCATCGCCTACCTTGTTATTTTCGTCGTAGGAGCGATGATTTATTGGAAGTGGTACAAGGCACAGGGCATGGCAGAAAAGTCGCCCATAGCCGTCGGAACGGGTTTTTATTTCGGTTTCTGCCTCGCCACCATCTTCACGTTCCGCTTCTTCGTTGAGTTTTTGAAGAAGGAGCAGGTGAATTTCGAGCAGGAGATGCCCTTGGACATGGGACAATTGCTCAGTATCCCGTTTGTGCTCTTGGGAGCATGGTGCATGCTCAGAGCAAAGAAAAAGGCTGCAAGTTGATTGCAGCCTTTTCTATTTCTATTGA
>JBGUGM010000124.1:0-1813 GCA_045111535.1 Bacteroidaceae bacterium | reverse complement strand
AAAACGTATCTTGTTATCTGCGTCCTCCGAAGTGCCCTGCGCTGCTGTGTCCATGGCGTGGTGTGTTGTTTGCCAAGGTGTGGTTTGTAATACCGTGACGCTTGTCAACTTTAACGGGAGCTTTTGGGTGATGCGGAGCTGGTGCAGGATGGTGCACAGCTGGAGCATGGTGATGCGGTGCAGGTTTGTGCATGTGAGCATAGTGCGAGCCGTGAATCCTGTTGTGACCACCCTTGTATGTTACAAATACCGTCGGATGTGCATTGTAGAAATGCCCTCTGTTGTAGTGAGAGTACACTGCAAACGTCCAGCTGCCGGTCTTCCAAGCTACAGGACGATAGCTCCAGTTGTTGGCTGAGAAGTCGGATGGTAACGGGATTCATATTATTCTTATGAGTTCCTCCATTCTATTGATGATGAAGTCGGCTCCAGAATTTTTAAGCTCCTCTCTGGTTCCGTTGCCCCAAGTCACACCACAAGTTTTAGCTCCAGCATTGGCTCCCATCAGGATGTCAACGGCCATATCTCCGACAACAAGAGTTTCATTGGCATCAAAGTGCATCGCAGCAAGAGTCTTCAGCACAGGTTCTGGCTTGGGCTTTGCCTCCTTCACGTCATCTGCCCCTATTAAATAAGAGATGTAATTGGCGATACCCATATTGTGAGTCAACTCCGTGAGGGAATTGCGTGAACGGGACGAAGCGATAGTGAGCGTAAAACCTTGTTCCTTCAGTGTTTTCAGGGTCTTGACAACGCCAGGGAAGGCTTCTGGCGTAATATTCTGCAGATTCTCATTGAATATCCTGCGATATGTCTCTGCGCATCGGGAGATGAGTTCTTCCTGAATATCAGGGAACAGTGTCCTAAAGCACCCGGCCAACGGCAAGCCTATGGTGGCTGCACACTCTGCCTCAGTGCGGCTTGGCAGTTGCAGTTCCTTGATGGTCATCTGCATGGTCGTAACGATATTCCGTCGAGTGTCGCCCAACGTCCCGTCAAAGTCAAATATGATCAGTTTTATGCTCATGCCTCTTATTCCATTCGTCCCCATTTGAGTTCTTATCCCTCTTTTTCACTCTCACTGCTCATTCGATTCATCTTCTACCTCACAATGCAGGAATCCCATTTCCTTGGCCTTTTCCTCATTCATCAGGAAGTAGATAGCCTCGCCTTCGTTGCAGAGTTCACCCTTCGAGTTAGTAATCTCTGCATTGATATATGCCAGATTCCTCACTTGTTTTGAGACCTTGGCACGAATGGTTAGTTCCGGTTCGGTAGTAGGTACTGCCTTGCGAAACTTCACATTCAGCTGAACGGTATAGCCGCTGGTCTGTAACTTACGAGTGACCACCCAGCCGCACACTTCATCAATCAGCGTACTCAGGATGCCACCATGCATGGTATCAACCCAGCCCTGATAATTATGCTCAGGATGCCAGGTGCTCACGATATAGTCACCATCCTCGTAGAACTCCATGTGAAGTCCGATGGGATTGTCAGGACTGCAACCAAAACAATTATATCCCTCATGGTTGCGCCAAGGGTTTATTATTTTTTTCATTCGATTTCTTCTAAAGCTCCTGTCTCTGAATCAATGATAAACCCACGAACCACGATGTCATTGGGAACAAGTGGATGGGTCTTGATGGTCTCAACAGTCTTGAGGACGGAGGTCGGTGTGTCCTTAAAGCCCTCCAACCACTGGTCGAGGTCTATGCCACACTTGCGGATGGTGTCAAGCGTTTCATCCGTCACACCACGGGCAATCATCTCATGATGGAAGTGGTCGTAACTCATGTGGCAGGCTCCGCAA
>JBGUGM010000123.1:0-1540 GCA_045111535.1 Bacteroidaceae bacterium | reverse complement strand
AAAGCCCCTTCCTAACCTCCCCCAAAGGGGAGGAACGCCATTCGGGGTGTTGGGCGTATATATTTTTTTGTTTTTTACTTATATTATATATGGAGCAATATCCATTCTCATTTTCCCCTATGGGGATGAACAATCCGGATGGCAGCCCCTCCCCCTTGGGGGAGGTTGGGAGGGGGCTTGCTCCCTATTGGCTTCCCGGATAGACCGGTACGATTGTTCTTAAGTTTGCTTCGAGTGTTTCCTTGTTGAACCCTTCTTCCAGCGCCAGGAAGATGGTGTCGTCTCCTGCAATGGTGCCAATGACTTCATGGAAGTGGGCGTTGTCTATGTCACTGGCCAATCCGCTGGCATACCCAGGGCGGCATTTGATGACTGCCAACTGTCCGGAGAACTTTACCGACATGAAACCATTTTGGATTGCTGTGCCCACTTGGCGGTGTTCCCTCACCCTCCGGTAGTAGGGGTTTTCTGGCAGCATGTAGATGGAGCGTCCCTTGGGTGAGAAGCCTTTCACAACTTTCAATAACTTTAAGTCACGCGACAAAGTGGCCTGCGTCATGTTCACTCCTTCTTTCGAGAGTGCCTGAGCCAATTCGTCTTGGCTACCTATCTCTTGAGTCTGGATAATGGCCTTGATGATGTCGAGTCTTGATTGTCTTGCTGTCATTGTTGGGCTGTTTGTTGGGTTATGCAACGTCTGCTTATTGCATAATTATGCACAAATCGACTGCAAAGTTACGATTATTCTTGCATACAACAAGTGATTTATGCAGATTTTTTGCATAAAATGCATAAAGATGTTGCTTGCTTCAAGATGGACTTAAACAAGGACTTTCTTCTTGCCAAAGAAAAGGGGTGATATGTGTGTGGCATCCATGGCCCAACCCATGGCAAAAGAGCCGAGAAGGCAGAGGGGGAGGGCTGCTAACATGAAGAGGATACCGGATGGGTCGATGGAGACAAGGGGCAGGAGGTGCTTGCTGAGCAATGTGAAGATAGGGGAAAAGAGGAAAACGGGTAAGGTGTTCCTGCCAATGAAAAGGAAAAGTGTCCGTGTTTTTCCCTGTAGGTGTTTGGTCAGCAGCATACCTGTGCAGATGACCGAATAGACGATAAAGATGCCTCCTGCATATGTGGAGGAAAGGTTGGCTGGGAAAAGAATCAGCAATGCCAGGACGGGTAATGCCGCGGGGGATGCTTGGAACAATTTGTTGAAGGGGGTATGGCTTTGTTGCAGTATGGCTCCAATAAGGAAATAGAGTCCAGACGATAGGGAGATGACGTGGAGCCATTGTGCATAGACACAGAATGCTCCGCCCAAAAGAAGGAATCGGGAGTGGAGCGATAGCTTGGGAATACGAAAGATGGCAAAGTAGGTGAGTCCACAAAGAATAAGAGTCTGCAGATACCAATAGGGACCTAAAGGGTGCAGCAAAAGTCGATCGAGAAAAACGGCAGGTGTGAGCTGGTCAATGTGCTCGCGGATAGGCAGAACGGCTGCCATGAGGATGTAGCCGCCTTCCATGACGAGGTAGGGAAT
>JBGUGM010000122.1:0-2833 GCA_045111535.1 Bacteroidaceae bacterium | reverse complement strand
CCCTGTCTCAGCGAGGCTATTCCTATCATTATTGGTGCCACCGACACTCACAAGACCTTGGACACCCTCGCCAAAGTGTGGACAGAGTTAGGCAATGGTGGCGGCACCCGTCATTCGCTGATGGTCAATCTCGGAGGTGGCATGGTCACCGATCTCGGAGGCTTTGCTGCCAGCACCTTCAAACGTGGCATCAAGTACATCAACGTACCCACCACTCTACTCTCCATGGTGGATGCCAGTGTGGGAGGTAAGACAGGCATCAATTTTAATGGCTTGAAGAACGAGATTGGGGTGTTCAATGCTCCCGAAACGGTCATCCTCGATACCGAATTCCTGAAGACCCTCGACCATGAGAACATCCTTTCGGGCTATGCCGAGATGCTGAAACACGGACTGATTTCCAATGACAAGAACTTTGCCGAACTGCTCAATTTCGACTTGAACAACGTCGATTACCTGCACCTTGGCGATATGGTCGGCACCTCTGTTGCCATCAAGGAGCGCATTGTGGAAGAAGACCCCTTGGAGCATGGCATCCGCAAGGCACTCAATCTCGGACATACGGCAGGACACGCTTTCGAGAGTTGGGCACTCAGTCGTAAGCCCTATCTGCATGGCTATGCCGTGGCATGGGGACTCATCTGCGAACTCTATCTTTCCTGCATCAAGACCCAGTTCCCCACCGACAAGATGCGCCAAACCGTGCGATTCATCAAGGAGAACTACGGCACTCTCCCCATCACTTGCGATGACTACGAGGAACTCTACGGCTATATGACCCACGACAAGAAGAACACCGCAGGCATCATCAACTTCACCCTCTTGGGCGACATTGGTGACATCCGCATCAATCAGACAGCCACGAAAGAGGAAATCTTCGAGATGCTGGATTTCTTCCGAGAGGGATAAGAAAAATTGAAGGACCTTTGCAGGCCCTTCAATTTTATTTTACAATTACAAATCCTCCCTGATCCACCATCGTCACACTGACGCTCTTCGGGTTGCTCACCTTCACCTCCGACTTCTGAGGCTCACGGTCTTTCAGGTTATCGCTGTAGAGCATTACCTTGTCACCCTTTGCCAACATCGGCAGGTTGAGTTTCAAGGTGAGCGGTGCACCTGTGGCATTGTTGCCAGCGATGTACCAAGTGTCACCACTCCGACGAGCCAGCACACAATACTTGCCTGGATACCCATCGATGAACACCGTCTCGTCCCATGTTGTGGGCACTTCACGCAGGAAGTCCATGCTGATGGCAGGGGCTGGAGCACCAGGAGCGTTGTAGTCAATTTTCTCCATGTTCATCCTATCCGAAGGGAGACCTTCGCCCAGCGCATGGGCTGGCAAGTTCTCAGGAGTGATGGCAAAGTTCTGGATAGGATTCTGGAACAGCACACACGTTGCCAGTTCGTGGCAGTCCGAGGTCTTGCGGATGTTGCCACCTCGATTACCCTTGCGGATATGGCGATTCATGAAACAGCCACCGAACTCCATGCAACCGATGGCATTACGGATGAAAGGGTGCGTGGCAGCATCCTTCGCCTCCTTGTCCGCAGCACCCTGACTGAAGTAGATGTTCTCCGAAGCCAGCACAGCCTCACTGCCCACATAGTTCGGGTACATCCTTTCCCAACCACGAGGAATCGTGCAACCATGGAAAATGACCATGATATGGTTGTCGTCAGCATCAGAGAGAATGGATTCATAATGGCGCATGGTCTCCTGCTTGTCGCCTCCGAAGAAATCCACCTTGATGCCCTTCACGCCAATCAAGTTCATCCACCGCATATACTGCTTGCGCTTGATGGGGTCACTCATCACATTGATGGGACCCTGCTCAATGTCGTTCCACCAACCGCTGGAACTGTACCACAGGAACACATCCACACCCTCGCTCTGGGCATACTTCACCAACTGCTCCATCTTCTCCGTACCGATGTTCGTATCCCACCAGTTGTCAATGAGCACATACTTGAAGCCCATCGCCTTCGACAGTTGGATGTACTTCACTTGGTCATCGTAGTTGATGGAATTGTCCTGCCACACAATCCAACTCCACGTACCCTTACCATATTCATAATGATGAGGCGTGTCGTATCTTGGCTCCACGTAGTCCCAAGGAACAGTCGTCTCCACAATGGGCTTCAGCGAAGTGCCCACCGTGATGGTACGCCAAGGAGTGGCACCAGGCAGCGCAAAGGCAGGTTCCACCGTACCGTTGCCACCATTCTCCTCAGGCATCGGAAACTCCACCGTGTACAGCCCTTCCCCCTTCATGTCCGACAGACGTGAAGCACAATAGCGGGAATCCACACCCGTCTCCGACACCAATGCCCAAGCGTCACCGATGTGGAACAGACAGGGGAACGTGTAACCATGTCCGTACTGACTCCGCTTGTTCATCGGCTCGTCATAGCCATATCCCTCCTCATAACTTGGTTTCGTACCCTTCCAACCAATCATCGCATCCGACTGCGAAGTCAGGAACGTCGTTGTGCCATTCGGGAAATCAAAGCCCGTTGCCTCCTTCATGATGCGGATGGAGAACTTCTTCTCGTTCCGACGGCTCGGATGATTCGGAATGGCATAGCGGAACGCCACATCGTTGTTGCTCACACGGAAATCCACGTCATACGCATTGCCCTGCGCATTCTTCAGTGTCACCACCAACTGGTTAGCATCCACATGCACCTTGCTGAACTTCGAGCGCGACATCTCATAGTCATACACCAGATGCTCCTCCTTCTTGCCCTCGAAACTGATTCCCTGCGTAAAGTCGCCATTGTCAGCCACGAAGCCCAGCGGACTCTCATCCAGCATCTGCCGACCGTC
>JBGUGM010000121.1:0-15086 GCA_045111535.1 Bacteroidaceae bacterium | reverse complement strand
GTGAAAAGTAAGAAATAAGAGGAATACATGTTAAGATATAGTAAAAAGGAAAGAAAAGCGAACTGAATACATCAAGTTCGCTTTTTTTTTCGTAACGTTGGCTCCGCCGAAGGTACTTTCGTTCGGAAAAACCCAAATATATTTGGTTTTTCTCTCACTTATTCGTACCTTTGCACTCTCTAAGGATAATATAATCATCATAAACACTATAAACAAATCAAATGGAAAGAGACAACATCATCTTCTCATTGATTGAGAAGGAACATCAGCGTCAGCTGAAAGGCATCGAATTGATTGCATCAGAGAACTTTGTGAGCGACCAGGTGATGGAAGCAATGGGTAGTTACTGCACGAACAAGTATGCAGAGGGTTATCCTGGTCATCGCTACTATGGCGGTTGCCAAGTAGTGGACGAAATTGAGCAGTTGGCGATTGACCGCGCTTGCCAACTCTTCGGTGCTGAATATGCCAACGTGCAGCCCCACTCTGGTGCACAGGCTAACGCTGCCGTGCTGTTGGCTGTGCTGAAGCCAGGTGATGTGTTCATGGGCCTGAACCTTGATCACGGTGGTCACCTCTCTCACGGTTCTCTCGTGAACACTTCTGGTATCCTCTATAAGCCTGTAGGTTACAACCTCAACAAGGAGACAGGTCGTGTGGATTATGACGAGATGGAAGCGCTCGCTAAGGAGCACAAGCCTAAACTCATCATCGGTGGTGGTTCTGCTTACAGCCGTGAATGGGACTATGCCCGTATGCGTAAGATTGCTGACGAGGTGGGTGCCCTCCTGATGATTGATATGGCTCACCCTGCAGGCCTCATCGCTGCTGGTCTGTTGGAGAACCCTGTGAAATATGCTCACATCGTGACCACTACAACTCACAAGACACTTCGTGGTCCTCGTGGCGGTTTGATTCTGCTCGGTAAGGACTTCGACAACCCATGGGGTTACACAACTCCAAAGGGTGTGGTGAAGAAGATGTCTCAACTCATCAACTCTGCTGTATTCCCAGGACAGCAAGGTGGTCCTCTGGAGCACGTGATTGCTGCTAAGGCTGTGGCATTCGGCGAGGCTCTGAAGCCTGAGTTCAAGGAGTACGCTAAGCAGGTGAAGAAGAATGCTGCAGTGCTGGCTGACGAACTCACCAAGCGTGGTTTCGCTATCGTGAGCGGTGGTACTGACAACCACTCTATGCTGGTTGACCTCCGCACGAAATATCCTGAGTTGACGGGTAAGGTGGCTGAGAACGCACTCGTGGCTGCTGACATCACCATCAACAAGAACATGGTGCCTTTCGACACTCGTTCTGCCTTCCAGACTTCAGGTTTCCGTCTCGGTACTCCTGCCATCACCACTCGTGGTGCGAAGGAAGACCTCATGGTGCAAATCGCGGCATGGATTGAGGAGGTGCTCAACGACCCAGAAAACGAGGCTGTCATCGCAAAAGTACGTGGTGAGGTGAACGAGACCATGAAGAACTACCCACTGTTCGCATGGTAACCAGCCCACGCGCTGGGCGTTTTTCTCCATTCGGCCAGCCCATGCGCTGGGCGACTTTCTCCATCCGGGTAGAAATATAAATGTAAATGAGCAAGATTCCCCTCATAGGTATGACATTGGAAGAGTTGCAGGACGTGTGCCTGCAACTCTCTATGCCTAAATTCACTGCCAAGCAAATGGCGCAATGGATTTATGGCAAGCATGTGCATACCATCGACGAAATGACCAACCTCTCAAAGGCGAACCGCGAGAAGTTGGATTCGTTGTTTTGTGTGGGGTGCGCTGCTCCGGCAGAAACACAAAAGAGCAAGGACGATACCATCAAGTACCTCTTCCCTACTGAGGATGGGAAGTTTGTGGAGACGGTGTATATCCCCGAGGGTGATCGTGCCACCTTGTGCGTGAGTTGCCAAGTGGGATGCAAGATGAACTGCCTCTTCTGTCAAACAGGCAAGCAAGGATGGCAAGGAAACTTGACGGTGAGAGACATCCTCTACCAAATCTACACCGTTGACCAACTCATTGCCGAAGAGGGATTGACTCCCCTGACCAACATCGTCTATATGGGACAGGGAGAACCGCTCGACAATCTTGACCATGTGCTGAAATCGACAGAGATATTGACTGCAGATTACGGTTGGGCATGGAGTCCTCATCGCATCACCATCTCGACGGTGGGATTGAAGAGCAACATGCGGAGATTGCTGGATGAGAGTGAATGCCACGTGGCTGTGTCGCTCCACTCTCCTATCCACGAGCAACGTCTGCAACTGATGCCTGCCGAGAAGCAATTCGCCATTGCCGACATTGTGGCGCTGTTGAAGGAATACGACTGGAGTCATCAGCGACGCATCACCTTCGAATACACAATGTTTGGGGGTACAAACGACTCTCCTCTCCATGCCAAGGAACTGACCAGACTGTTACGTGGACTCTATTGTCGCGTCAATCTCATCCGTTGGCATCGGGTGCCAGATGTGCCTCTGAACGAGGTGGAGATGGAGACCATGGAACACTTCCGCGACTATCTGAACAATCATGGCATCAACACCACGATTCGTGCCTCGAGAGGGCAAGACATCTGGGCAGCATGCGGACTTTTATCGACAAAGCATGCGTCATAACGTAATAACGCCAAAGCATATGAAATTCAAACTCATCGCAATACTTTTACTCATCGCCTGTGCTTTTGCTGCTTGTGACCAACCAAACAAGAATGGGCGTCGTCGAAGAAATGCCAGTCTGCTCACTCCTGTCTCTTCGGGCAATCCCTATGAAGTGATGGTGGTGGCTGACGACAGCGTGTGGAACGGTTATGCAGGAACAGCGCTGCAACGCATTCTTGACAAACCTCTGCTGGGTCTTCCCCAACAGGAGCCTCAGTTCCATAAGAGTCACATCACGGAGGCACACTACGACAAAATCACGAACCTGTTCCGCAATATCTTCCGCATCCAGATTGGCAAGGAATACACGCAGGCGAAGATGACGGTGGAGAAGGATGTACATTCCACTCCTCAGATGATTCTCACGCTGCATGCCCCCAATCAGGTGGAGGCTTCTGTCTATATCACAGAACATGCCAAAGGCATCGAGGGGCTCATCACCAGCGAGGAAATCAATCGTACAGCCAATGACCTGTACTTCCAGCACAACGTGAAGTTTGCCAAGAAGGTGAAGGAGATGTTTGACTGTGAGTTTTACATCCCTGTTGACATCAAGAAGATGAAGGTGGGTGAGGATTTCATCTGGGCAAGTGACGATGGGCTCTCCTCCATTCAGAACATCTGCATCTACTCCCTCCCCTACGTGAGTGAGAAGATGTTTACGAAGAAGCCTTACATTGCCCTGCGCGACACCATCATGAAGCGCAACATTCCTGGTGAGAAGCCTACACAATGGATGCAGACAAATCCTGAATTCGTGTGGACCAAGAACATTACCGTGAATGGAAAGTTCGCGATGGAGGCTCGTGGATTGTGGGAAATGCGCAACGACGCAATGGGTGGTCCTTTCGTGAGCCATTCCCGACTGGATGAGAAGAACAATCGCGTTATCGTTGTCGAAGGTTTTGTGTATGCTCCCGACAAGATGAAGCGAACCATGCTCCGCAGGCTCGAAGCAGCCTTATATACTTTAGAAACTCCAAGTGACGAAGACAATACAAAAGAAGAAAATGGAAAGAATTAAAATCGGCATCACACAAGGTGATATCAATGGTATCGGCTACGAACTGATACTGAATACATTTGAGGCAGAAGAAATGATTTCTATCTGCACACCCATCATTTATGGTTCGCCCAAAGTGGCAACCTTCCATCGCAAGACACTCGGCAACCAGACCAGTTTCCAAGTGATTGACTCTGCAGAGATGGCGAAAGATGGTCGTCTCAATATGGTCAACTGCTTTGGTGAAGAGGAATTGAAGATAGATTTAGGACAAGCCACAGAGGAAGCAGGACAAGCCGCCCTCGTCTCTTTGGACACGGCTTTGATGGATTTGAGAGATGGCAAGATTGACGCATTGGTGACCTCTCCCCTCAACAACGCCACCATCAAACGTGCAGATGGCATGCCTTTCAAGAGTCAGACTGCTTACATCGAAGAGACGGTGGGAGAAGGTCGTAAGGCGCTGAAAATCTTTATCGCAGACCATCTGCGCATTGCCTTGGCTACAGACAAGATTCCCGTGTCGGAGATTCCTGCCCACATCAACAAGGATGCGTTGGCAGAGCGTCTGGTCATCCTGCACAACACCCTGAAGCGTGATTTCTTCATCGACAACCCACGCATCGCTGTGCTGGCACTCAATCCACGTGCTGACGGCAAGGAGGAGCAAGAAATCATCATTCCTGTGATTGATGAACTCTTCAAGCGTGGCGTACGTTGTGTCGGTCCTTATGCTGCAGATGAATTCTTTGGTACAGGTAACCACAACCACTTCGACGCAGTCTTTGCCATGTACTACGATCAGGGCGTGTCTGCTTTCAAGTCCATTGCCCTCAACGAAGGCATCAACTTCACGGCTGGTCTTCCTGTATTGCGTACTGCACCAGCCATTGGTGTGGGTTATGACCTTGCTGGCAAGAACTTGATTGAAGACGAGCAGCCCTTCCGTCAGGCTATCTACACAGCCGTTGATGTGGCACGCAACCGTGCACGTTTCGACAAGGAACGCATCAATCCCCTTCAGAAGCAATATGTTGCCAAGCGTGACGATTCTGACAAACTGAAACTCGACCAAGAGGAAGAAAGTTGAAGAACAAAACCCGCAACATCTTCTTTGCCTTCGGACTCATCGCAGTCATTGTGATGCTGTTCACGTTCAAGGTGTCGTTTGCTCAACTTTGGGCAGACATTTGTCATGCGGGCTATTGGCTTTTCGCCATCCTTGGGTTGTGGATATTCCTCTACATCATGAATGCGTGGACTTGGCGCATCATCATCCTGGGTTCGGGTGACTGCCCTATCCCCTTCTGGAAAATACTAAAACTCACCATCACGGGCTTTGCGCTCAACTACGCAACTCCAGCAGGACTGATGGGTGGAGAACCTTACAAAATCATGGAGTTAAAGCCGTACATCGGTACGCAACGAGCCACTTCCAGCGTGCTCCTCTTCGCCATGATGCACATCTTCGCCCACTTCTGGTTCTGGACCAGCAGCATCGTGGTGTACATCGTGTTTGCCCTCTTCGGATTACTTCCCTTGGATGTCGGTATGGCGCTTGTGCTTCTCTTCATGCTTTGCTTTTGTGGAGGTGGCATCTACCTCTTCATTCGAGGTTACAAGAACGGTATGGTGGTCAAACTCATCCGTTTCCTTAGCCATATGCCAGGTTTGAAGAAGTGGGCACGTGGATTCGCAGAGAGTCACAAAGAAGACCTCCAGAAGATTGATCGTCAGATTTCTGAACTCCAATCGCAGAACCAGCGCAGTTTTTATGCCAGTTTTGCCCTCGAGTATGTGGGACGTGTCCTGCAAAGTCTTGAAATCTACTTTATGCTCCTGCTCTTCGATGCAGGTACTGGTGGTGGACTTACTTTCGTGTATGCCTTCCTGATTCTTTCCTTCACAAGCCTGTTTGCCAATCTTCTCTTCTTCCTGCCTCTTCAGTTGGGTGGTCGTGAAGGAGGATTTGCCATGTCTGTGGCACAGATGGGCATGACTGCCGACATCGGTATGTTCATCAGCATCATCTGTCGTGTCCGCGAACTCTTCTGGACAGCCATTGGTTTGCTGTTGATGAAGGTGGGCAATGATGTTCCAACCCTTGACGCTCAAAACGACACAACAACATGAAGATATTAGCCATCAGCAGAGGATCGGTTTATTCGCCCAATATGGCAGGAAATGATGCCGCTCTCTTCACCGCTGTGATAGACGAGTTGAAGGCGATGGGGCACGAGGTCAACACCCTTCATGAGGAAGAAATGATGCAACACGACTACACCTCTTATGAGCGAGTGATGACCATGGCAAGAGACAGTTACGGGTTGGTCATGTTGGAGAAGAATACAGATGCAGAGACACAGGCGAAATTCATCAACTCCATTGCAGGAATCCTCACCTGCACGAACAAAGCCAATGTGGCAACACAGATGCTGGAGTTGGGAATCCCTCAACCCGAGTTTCTGGTGGGCAACCGACGTGACTTGCTCTTCTGTTCGACAGGTAACAAGGATGACATCACGACTCCAGTATGGTTGAAGAACAGTGACAACAGTGCTGTCACTGCTGACGACACCGTTTTCTGTCCCACAAAGGAAACGTTTGATGAATCCTTCAAGAAATTGGAGCAACGGGATGTGTACCTCTGGATGGTGCAAGCACATCAAGAAGGTGACCTCGTGAAGTTCTATGGTGTGGAAGGAACAGACTTCTTCCATTGGAGTTATGCCAGTCAAGGACATTCCAAGTTCGGTTTGGAAGCCGTGAACGGCAAGGAGAAAGGATATGCTTTCGATGCGAAGAGAATCAAATGGTACGCCGACTTGTTGGCGAAGAAACTGAACGTACCCATCTATGGTGGTGATGTCATCATCGACGAGAAAGGTGGTTTCTGGTTCATTGACTTCAACGACTTCCCCAGTTTCTCTGCTTGCAGGGAAATGGCTGCCAAAGCAATTGCAAAAAGAATAGTGAGATGAAAGAGCAGATACAACAGACCTACAAGTCAAATGACACCGAAGAGTGGCTCGATGTGGTGTGGACACGCCCTATCGGCTATCAATGGGCACGATTCTTCGATGCACTGAACATACATCCCAACACCGTCACCATCCTCTCGATGATTATCGGTGTGGGTGCCGCCTATTTCTTCTTCTCAGGCAGTTATCGCACAGAGGGCACCGAAGGACTTATCTACAACATCATCGGTGTACTCCTTTTGGCTTGGGCAAACTTCTACGACAGTGCTGACGGGCAGTTGGCACGTATGACAGGCAAGAAGACACAACTGGGACGCATCCTCGATGGTGCAGCAGGCGATGCATGGTTCTTCGCCATCTATCATGCACTGACCCTTCGTTTCTATTTCCACCACGAGCTCGAATTTCAATGGTTGGGTATTGAAGACACCGAGCGCAACAGCATCATCGCCACCCTCATCTTCTATGCCCTTGCCTGGTTCTCGGGCATCACGCTTCATGCCCGTCAATGCGGACTCTCCGACTACTATCGTCAGATTCATCTTTTCTTCCTGAAGGGCAAGGCTGGAAGTGAACTCGACAACTCTGCTCAGCAACAGCAGATTTACAAAGAGACGCCTTGGAAGGGCAACATCATCTACAAACTCTTCCTCATCACCTACATCAACTACACTCGCAGTCAAGAGAAACAAACGCCTCAGTTCCAGCGACTTAAAAAGATGCTCAAGGAACAATATGGCGACACGGAGAATATCCCGCAGAGTTTCCGTGATGAGTTCAGAAAGCAGAGTCTTCCTTTGATGAAATGGGCGAACATCCTCACGTTCAACACCCGTGCCATCACACTCTACATCGCTTGTCTCATCGACTTTCCCTGGCTCTATCTGCTCATGGAGATGACGGTGTTCACAGCCCTCTATCTATATATGCGCTATCAGCATGAGAACTTCTGCAAAAAACTCAACTCTCAACTCATTCAAGCCATCATCTTCGACTACGGAGGCACCATTGACACCAATTCATTGCATTGGAGCGAAGTGCTGTGGGAAGGTTACCAACATGTGGGCATTCCAGTGAGCAAGGAGGAGTTCCGACAGAGTTATGTCGTGGCAGAACGTGCGTTGGCAAAGCATCCTTACATACGTCCTGAGCACAACTTCCTTGACCTCCTCACCATCAAGTGTGACATTGAGACGAAAGACTTGATGGAACGGGGCATTTGGCAAGTGGCTGATGAGGAGCGGAAACAGAAGAGTGATGCCATTGCGCAGTATTGCTATCAGTATGTTTTGAAGGTGCTCGAAGTGAGCCGACCTGTCATTGCGCAGTTGGCAAAGCAATACCCTCTTGTACTGGTCAGCAACTTCTACGGCAACATCGAGACCATCCTGAAAGACTTCCATCTGGAATATTTCCAGTACATCGTCGAGAGTGCTGTGGTAGGAGTACGAAAGCCCGACCCGCAAATCTTCCAGTTAGGTGTTGATGCACTCAGGAAGGTGACAGGACAGACAGCAGAAGAACTTCCTGCCAGCAACATCTTGGTGGTGGGCGACAGTTACTCCAAGGACATCATTCCAGCCACAAAGATTGGATGCCAAACTGTTTGGATCAAGGGCATTGGCTGGGGTGAAGAGGAAGTGGACGAATCCGTACCCACACACATTATTGATAATATAAAGGACTTAGTGAAGCTTGTGGGCATGCAAGAAGAGGAGTGAGAAGAACGTTTTTAGGCATATTATCTCTCATGCTGTGCCTGATGGTGCAAGCGCAGGTCACAGGACGTGTCATCGACAGCAAGACACGCGAAGCACTCGACTACGTCAATGTCTATTATGATGGCAAGAACGTGGGTGAGCAGACTGATGAGGACGGGCGTTTTGTCATCAAGGAAGACAGCACATGGAAGGAACTCAGCTTCTCCTCAATGGGTTACCAGACACAGACCATCAAACTGAAGGACTTTGGCAAGAACAAGGACATCACCGTGAAACTGGTGCCTGATGCCAAGACCCTTACGGGAGTGACTGTATCGGTGAGACGTGCCCGTTACAGTCGCAAGAATAACCCTGCTGTCGAACTCATGCGCAAGGTCATTGCCAACAAGAAGCAGAGCGACCTTCATGCCAAGGACTACTTCACCTACACCAAATACGAGAAGATGACCTTCTCCCTCAACGAAGTCAGCGACAAAGTCTTCGACGAAGGCGAGTACAAGCGTTTCGCTTTTCTCAAGGACCACGTGGAGCGTTCCCCACAGACAGGTAAACTCATTCTTCCTTTGACTGTTGATGAGACCCTTTCCGAAGTCTTCTACCGCAAAGACCCCAAGTCCGAGAAGCAAGTCATCAAGGGCGAGAGCAACAAGGGTGTGACCGAACTCGTCAACACAGGTGAAATCTTCACCACCACCCTCAAAGATGTCTTCACCGATGTCGATATCTACAAGAACGAGTGTCGTCTCCTGCAATACCCGTTCCGCTCCCCCATTGCCGACAACGCCATCTCTTTCTATCGCTACTACCTGCAAGACACCCTCTTCATCGAGCAGGACAAAGTCATCGATGTAGGTTTCTTGCCCAACAACCAGCAGGACTTCGGTTTCTCTGGACACCTCTACATTCTCCTCGATCCCGACTCCACCTTTCAGGTGCGACGTGTCGAACTCAGCATTCCTCGTCGCAGTGATGTCAACTTCGTGGAGAACATGATCATCTCGCAAGACTTCATCGAACTGGAAAGTGGTGACCGCATTGCCTCCACCAACGATATGCTCGTTGAGTTGCAACTCACCAAATGGCTCGGAAAGTTCCAGGTGCAACGTGTCACCCGACTCAGCGACGTAGGCTTCGACGAAATTCCCCGTTCCCTGTTCAAGAATATCAAGGGCAACACCTTGCGCGAACCTGATGCCTCCATGCAGGACGAAGACTTCTGGAATCAGTACCGCCAAGTGAAACTCACCACCTCCGAGAACAAGATGGACAGTTTCCTTGATCGCCTCACCCACATCAAGGGCTTCTCCATTTTCCTCTTTGGCTTCAAGGCACTTGTCGAGAACTTCGTCGAGACAGGCGACTCCCTCCATCCCAACTACGTGGATATTGGTCCTATCAACACCATCATCTCCGCCAACCACTATGACGGGCTTCGTTTCCGTGCCTCTGCACTCACCACCGCCAACCTCTCCCCTCACCTCTTTGCCAATGGCTATGTGGCTTATGGTACCCAGACGCACAACGTCTATTGGAAGGGGCAACTCACCTACTCCTTCAACAAGAAGGCATACTTGCCCCGTGAGTTTCCTCAACACAATTTGAGCATCTATTGGTGGGACGATGTCATCTCCCCTTTCGACAAATACGTGCCTACCGACAAGGACAATATGTTCACCGCCTTCCACGCCACCACTGTGGATCAGTATCATCATGCCCGAGAACTGCACATCGACTACACCCGCGAGTTCGAGACAGGTGTCAGGTTCAATGCCCAGTTCACACGCACCCGCAATCATCCTGTCGATGCCCTCTTCTACCAACGCCTTGATGGTGTTGGCACCCCCGTTAACGACCCTACTCATTGGCTCAATGGCATCACCACAGCCCAGTTCAAGGTCGGTGTCACTTATGAGCCCAATGTCACCTATGTCAACACCAAGCAGCGACGCATCAAGGTCAACCACGATGCCCCCATCCTCTCCCTCAGTTACACCCGAGGCATCAACGGACTTTTGGGTGGACAATACAACTACAACCTCACGGAACTGGGACTCTACAAACGTTTCTGGCTCGGACAATTCGGCAAGTTCGATGCCAACGTCAAGGCTGGTGCCCAATGGAACAAAGTGCCCTTCCCGCTCCTCATCCATCCTGCCGCCAACGCCTCCTACATCATCGAGGACAACACCTTCTACCTCATCTCCAACCTCGAGTTCCTCAATGACCGCTATGCCACCCTCTTCGCCGAATGGGATCTCAACGGATGGCTCTTCAACCGCATTCCCCTGCTGAAGAAACTCAAATGGCGCGAGTGTCTCGGTGTCAATGTGCTGTGGGGACAACTCACCGACAAGAACTGCCCCTCCACCCTCAACTACTCCGACCCCGAACTCTTCTACTTCCCCGGTCATTTTCTCGCCGACGGCACCTACGAGCAGAACACCGTCCGCATGGATGAGCGCACTCCCTATGTCGAGTGGCGTGTCGGCATCCACAACATCTTCAAACTCATCGAAATCGACTACGTTCGTCGTGTCACCTATCGTCACAATCCCAACACCAATCGTTGGGGCATCCGCTTCAAAGTCCGCATGACCTTCTAAGTCGGTTAATTGTGAAAATATTAAGTAAATCTCTTAATCGGTGTTAACACTTTTGGGCGATTTGTTAAACTAATTCAACGAAAGGGAAAAATCGGTGAATTTTGTTTTGTCATAAGGAGATTTTGTCGTTATTTTGCATTCAAATTTTTAACGCGATTTGAACGAAGCAAAAATAAACGAATTATGAAACAAACAACTAAAAGATTCTATGGCGCACTGATTGGTGTTGCCTTCCTCTCGGGAGTGACGGGGGCGTTTGCTTATTCCCTCTCCCAGAAGTCTGTGAACAAGGTCTTGCCTGCTTTTTCCTTCACGGAGCCTAAGAAGGTTGCGGAGGAGCCTGCCAGCAAGATGATGCAACTCTCAACAGCATCGGCACCTGCCGCACAGCCTGTGGACTTGACAGAGGCTGCGGAGAAGGCTTGCAATGCAGTGGTGTATATCAAGGTGGTGCAGAAGGGTCGCCAACAGACCATCGAGTACCGTGACCCGTTCGAGGATTTCTTCGGTGACTTCTTTGGTCGTGGCAATGGTGGCACACAGCGTCGTCAGGTGGAGACCCCGAAGCGTGAGGCTGCCGGTTCTGGTGTGATCATCTCCAATGATGGCTACATCGTGACGAACAACCACGTGGTGGAGAATGCTGATGAAATCACCATCACGCTGAATGACAACCGCGAGTATAAGGCAAACGTCATCGGTACTGATGCCGACACGGACTTGGCACTCCTGAAGATTGATGCAACAGGACTTCCTGCCATCGTGATTGGCGACTCGGAGCAGTTGAAGGTGGGCGAATGGGTGCTCGCTGTGGGTAACCCCTTCAACCTGACCTCTACGGTCACCGCAGGTATCGTGTCTGCCAAGGCACGTAACATCGGTGCGCACAAGAATGGCATCGAGTCGTTCATCCAGACAGATGCTGCCATCAATGCAGGTAACTCTGGTGGTGCGCTCGTGAACACACGCGGTGAACTGGTGGGCATCAACGCCATGCTCTATTCACAGACGGGCTCGTTCACAGGTTATGGTTTCGCCATCCCCACCACCATCATGAAGAAAGTGGTGACAGACTTGCAGACATACGGAACGGTGCAGCGCGCGATGATTGGCATCAGCGGTATGACCCTTCACGACTATATCGATGCGAAGAAGCATGACGACGAGAAGTTCTCGGCAGACTTCGGCACAGTGGACGGTGTGTATGTGGCAGAAGTGACTGATGATGGTGCAGCAGCAGATGCTGGCATCAAGAGCGGTGACGTGATTGTGTCGGTAGATGGCAAGAAAATCACCAAGATGTCGGAACTGCAGGAAGCCACCACGAAGTACCGTCCAGGCGACAAGGCTGAGATTGGCTATATCCGCGACAAGAAGGAAAAGACTGCAACCATCACCTTCCGCAACGCCAAGGGCAGCACCAACGTGGTCAAGACACAGAAGGTGGATGCACTGGGTGCCGAGTTCAAGGAACTGACCGAAAGCCAGCAGAAGGCATTGCACCTCACTTACGGTGTGCAGGTGACGAAACTGAAGAGCGGTTATCTGAAGGATGCAGGTGTGCCAGAGGACTTCATCATCCTGAAGGCAAACAACCAGAACATCAAGACGGTGTCTGACATGGAGTCGGTATTCAAATCGGCACAGGCAAGCGATGAGCAGACCCTCTGGATATGGGGTAAGACACCTGCAGGCAGAGCCATGTCGTTCGCTATCTACCTTGGTGAATAAAGGGCTGAAATGTTAAAAAATAAGGGATTTGATGAAAAAAATCGTCAAATCCCTTGTTTTTATATGGAGAATGCATTACCTTTGCCCATAGAAAAACAACGAAGCCGTCAAATCGGTGGGAGAACCGAAAGAAAAACGACAGCAGCGTTAACATACAGCCGGGGTACAGGATCGATCGGGATACTCATCAAATTATAACTTGAAACCGAGATGATTTTACCGTTCCAATGGCGGGCCACAACCCAGAAATCGCCATGTCATCGAGCATGGGGTCTCGGTTTCTGGAAACCATAGAGTCGGTGGATTACAAAGGTCGGTAAATACTCAAATCTTATCACGTCGGAGTTTCATCACATCTCCTCCCGGCTATTTATAAAGGGTGGGCTTATGTACATAAGTTCACCCTTTACAAGGAAAGTTGCCGGAGTGGTCGATCGGGCCGCACTCGAAATGCGGTGAACGGGTAACTGTTCCGGGGGTTCGAATCCCTCACTTTCCGCAAGAAGGAGTCACAATTGTGGCTCTTTTTTTTGAATCTTCTGACGTTCGGGGGGTGAGCCAAACGACATTGGGCTCATGAACGTTTCCCCACAGAACCCACGAGCCTTACGACGTTCCGTTTGAAGTAGTTATTCAGTCATTCACCAACACCTTTCCTTCTGGGGTCATTCCCTCCACGCTGATGTACATTTCCTCGCACGTGGAGTTGTTGAAGAACTCCACTTTTGCCTTGCCTTGGGCATCGGTGATGATGTCGGGTTGCCACCAGATGGTACGTCGGAAGTCTGCCATAGGAGGAACGATATTGTAATCTTCTGTCTTGAACGTGGAGGCTTGGTTGAATCCTTGGAAGTAAGTGCGACGAAGTCCCTTGTTGCTTTCGGTGGAGTACTTATGATGGACATAAATGTGTATCCTTGCAGCATTAGTTATCTCATGAGGATCGTCAGGAGCAATATACAGGCTCTTGATGTCGCTCATCATCCAAGGGAATTCTTCAGGAAATATAGATCCCCTTACGCTGGAAACTCCTGCTCCAATTGCTCCGACTTCACCATATCGAATTCCCAATATCCTTCTTACGTCGATATCGGCAGGAAGACTCCTCACTTTCTCCACTTCATTCACATTCAACTCATCGGATAGAATACTGTCCCCATTATCCACAAACCATTTAATAGGTCGCCCCCCATACGCCATCCACCCATATCCAAATCTCGGCAAGTCTTTACACTCTGGATTGTCGAACATTCTGTTGTTCTTTGCCAGGAATTCAAAGATGGTCGGCTCAGGTTCGCCTCTGTCGAGAATATTGTCCAGTTCTCTGTCTATATTGTAATAAAGAGTCGCATATCTACGACCATACGCTTCGTTCTTGTATCTCCAATCATCGTTGGTGAAGTAACGTCTCTTTGCTTTCACCGTCACATTGGGTATAACATGGTCTTTTTGTGTGATGGGGATGAATTCATCTTCATCACTCAATTCTTGGAATGGCTTCTTTACAAAGGCGTTAGGCGCAAGTGGATGAAGGATTTGCCTTTCCAAGGGCGTAATGTATCTTGACTCTGGTGAGAACTGTCTGTCAATGCCCACATAGTAGGTCTTCAGTTTTTCCTGCTTCTTTCCGTTTTTTGCCGTGTAGATAAAGAGTTTCCATTCTCCATCTATGAATGGCATTTTGAAGGCATACCTGCCCACAGAGTCCGTTCTCGTGTCACCATACAGGCTTTCTCCCTTGTTGTTGTAGAGGATGGCATATAGATGCACGTTCGACACAGGATTACGCTTGCGGTACGCATTCAACTGCCCTTTCAGAATCATCCTGTCCTCAATAGGTTGCGCTTTGCGGAAGGTGTATCTCTCCGACATCAGTCGCCAATCGTAGCGTCTCCAGCCTTGTGTCAGCATCAGCAGGTCGGCACTTTGTCGATGCTCCTTGTCGTCTGCCTCAAAATAGTAATCGATGTTATGGATGTAGCCTCTCACCTCGGAACTCAAGAGCATCCAAGTCTTCATGTTGCCCTGTTTGCCGTTCGTCATCGTATGGGCATCTATCGCCGAGAAGGAGAGGTTGGCATGGGGCTTTGTTTGCAGTTCCAACTCCACCTTGCCACAGGGTTTCAGTTTTTCCGTATTCGTCACCACATGTATGCTGTCGGCTTTGTTCTGTTTCGGACAGATGAAGAAAAGTCTTTCTGCCATGATGGCACCTCTGCTGTCGAAGAAAGTCATCTGATTCACTCCCTCTGACATTGTCTTTCTGTCCAGTTCTATTTCCATCAATGGTACAGCAGTGAGGGTGTCACATTGCACGATGTTGCCATTGTGCATCAGGACATAACCCAACAGGTTGCCACAAATGGCTCTTGTGCATTG
>JBGUGM010000120.1:0-17428 GCA_045111535.1 Bacteroidaceae bacterium | reverse complement strand
GTCGTAGGTACGATGACTGACCAGGATGACGGTGTCTTCACCGTAGGCAGCACTCAGTACACCATGAACTCAGGCGCACTCATCCCTGAGGCAAACGTGTACGGCAACCTCGAACACTCTTAATCGCTGCGCATACCATAGTCGTTTAGTTGGTGATTCGTTTGTATAGGACATTCAATTCTCGTTTAATGGAAAGAGAGAGCCGTAGTGATACGGCTCTCTCTTATTGTTAGTTGACCTTCGTCAAATTGACCTTCGGTCTTACTCCTCCTTGCAAGGCATAGCCCAAGTAAACTTGGTTTCTGCTCTTGCTGCGTTCGTCGTTTGTCAATTTGTCAATTTGTCAATTCGTCATTTTTGCTAATCTGCCAGGGAAGGATCCCACAAATCCTCATTATTTTTTTGGTCAGCCGACATCGGGATGGTGGGTGATGTACAAATCATCGCAGGCACAACGATGCGCTCTATTGCCGCTATCTCTGGCTTGATGTATGTCTTCTTCATCATCGCACCGCCTCCTTTCTCCCGTTATGGATATACACGCCCTTCTCTGTGGGTGCGCCTGTGAGTTTCACACCGCTGAGGGTGTACCACGTGTCCGTTGTCTGTATTCCCGAGCCTTGCTCGCCTACCCGTAGCCTTTGTCCGTTGTCTGTTGTCACATCGCAGATTTTCGTCACTTCTTCTTCGTCCATCACCGTGAGGAGAAGTTTGGCTAACCCTGAGCCTTCCCAGTGCAGGTAGGCTTTGCCTCGTGCTATCATTCCACTTGCCACCTTTCCGAACTGAGGACCTGAATCCGTATTTTTCAAGACGTAGTCCTTGCTGGTCGCAAGGGTGTTTTCTCCAATGAGATTGGGACTGGTGGGTGAGCCTTTCAGCAGGTTATTCGATTGCCATTCGGCATAGGCTGCAGAAGTACTCAGTCTGTTGGAGGCGGAAGTGGCTGTCTTATCGACACCAGCCTCTGAATAGACGAGGGCTCCACAACCTTCATACAGATAGTCGACGGAAGTGAGAGTGACGGTCGTACCGTCCACGCCCGTTGGCTTAACCTTATATGCCATCACACCGTCTGGCACGGCATAGTTGCCGTTGGGCACAATGGTGAGCCACTTTTTGGTGGACGTGAACTTGAAAGTGATGGGCTTGCCTTTATCGTAGAAGGAATGGAGTTCCGGGTACGAACCATTTACGATGTACCACACTTCATTGTTCTTAGCAAGTTCATCTGCTTCATCATTCAAGAGGTTTACGTCAAAACCATTTTTGTCACTGGAGTCATATATCCAGAAAACACGTTTCTTCAACAGAGCAGTTGTGGCACCCGTGATGGTAGGTTTCAAGTCGGGAGATTTGCCTCCGTCCTCAGACCCCACTATCACGTCTTCCGCTCCAAAATCGGCAACAGTGACATTCTCTTTATTATAGATGCAGAAATCCAATGGGTCTGTTTCCGGATTTCCACTCCAGTAACCTGCAATCTTACCAAAATAGTTTTTGCCCGAATAATCGCCTACATTGATTGCGGTCTGTGCCACATAGCAACGTTGGAGCGTGCCAGCATCTATTCTTGCTCCAATCAATCCACCCACATAAAGGTCGGTTTCCTCTGTTGCTGTTACCGTGATATCTCCTGTATGCCAGCAGTTCTCAATCAGTCCTTTCGCTAATTGACCGCAGATGCCACCTACATATTGAGTGCCACTGATAGTGACATTGCTGTAGCAACTACTGATTGAGCCACCAGCACCACCCATGTAGCCGCAGATGCCACCAACATTGATGGCACCAGAAACGCTACCTGACTCAATGCCCACATCTTCCACATGACCACCATTAATGTAGCCAAACAAACCTGCATAGTTACTGGAACCAGTAACGGAAAGATTGCTTATTTTGTGCCCCCAACCTTCAAAGTTCCCTTGGAAAGGATGCTCGTTTGTACCGATGGGAGTCCATGGACCATTTTCTTCCAAATCCAGTGCGATGTCTGCTGTCAGGTAAGCAGTACCAGAAAAAGTGCCGCCATTCACCGCAATGGCAAAGTTTCTGAGGTCGGTTTCATTGCTGATGTATGTCTGTGCATACAATTTCCCTCCCCCTATGCAGAGGCAAAGGGCGAGGGATATGAATAGTGTTTGTAGTTTCATTGTGCGTTAGTTGCTGCGGACACTGTAGTTCGGTGCCTCGCTGGTGATGATGACTTCGTGTGGATGGCTCTCCTGCACACCTGCGTTGGTGATGCGGGTGAACTTGGCATTGTGGAGGTCCATGATGCTGGCTGCGCCACAGTAGCCCATGCCGGAACGGAGTCCTCCGACGAGTTGGTAGATGACTTCCTGCACGGTGCCTTTATAGGGGACACGTCCTGCAATGCCTTCGGGCACGAGTTTCTTGGTCTCGGTGACGCCTCCCTGGAAGTAGCGGTCCTTGGAGCCGTTCTCCATGGCTTCGAGTGAGCCCATGCCTCGGTAACTCTTGAACTTACGTCCGTTGAAGAGGATGGTTTCGCCTGGGGCTTCTTCGGTACCTGCGACGAGGGAACCGATCATGACGCAGTAACCACCTGCAGCGATGGCCTTGACCACGTCGCCTGAGTAGCGGAGACCACCGTCGGCGATGAGTGGCACGCCTGTGCCTTCGAGTGCCTGTGCGACGTCATAGACGGCACTGAGTTGTGGCACACCCACACCTGCCACGACACGGGTGGTGCAGATGGAACCGGGACCGATGCCGACTTTCACGGCGTCTGCCCCTGCCTCGACGAGGGCTTTGGCTGCTTCGCCTGTGGCGATGTTGCCGACTACGATATCGACATCGGGGAAGGCTGCCTTGGCTTCACGCACCTTCTCGATGACACCCTTGGAGTGTCCGTGTGCGGTGTCGATGACGATGGCGTCCACACCTGCCTTGACGAGGGCTTCCATGCGCTGGAAGGTGTCGGCTGTGACGCCCACTCCGGCTGCCACGCGCAGACGTCCCTTGGAGTCTTTGCAGGCATTGGGCTTGTCCTTTGCCTTGGTGATGTCCTTATAGGTGATGAGTCCGATGAGTTTGTTGTCTGCATCGACTACGGGGAGTTTCTCGATCTTGTGCTCGAGGAGGATGCGCGATGCGCTTTCGAGGTCTGCCTGCTGATGGGTGACCACGAGGTTGTCCTTGGTCATCACGTCATCAATCTTCTTGGCGAGGTCGGTCTGGAAGCGGAGGTCGCGGTTGGTCACGATGCCGACGAGGGTGTTGACGTCATCGACCACGGGGATGCCACCGATGTGGTACTCCTGCATGATGGCGAGGGCGTCCTTGACGGTGGAGCCACGCTTGATGGTGACGGGGTCGTAGATCATACCGTTCTCAGCACGTTTCACGATGGCTACCTGACGTGCCTGGTCTTCGATGGACATGTTCTTGTGGATGACACCGATGCCTCCCTCACGGGCGATGGCGATGGCCATAGGCGCTTCGGTGACGGTGTCCATGGCGGCTGTCACGAAGGGGATTTGCAACTCGATGTTGCGTGAGAACTTGGTGGTGAGAGTGACCTCACGTGGGAGGACTTGCGAGTAGGCTGGGATGAGCAGCACGTCGTCGAAGGTGAGTCCTTCCTGCACAACTTTATCTTCAATAAATGATGACATAATGTTTGGGTTTCTTTATGTTACTTTTTACCTTAGTTTGCTAATTCGCTGATGAACTTGATGCGCACGAGCCGCACGTCTTCCTCGTAGATTTCACCGTCGAGGTTGTCGAGGGCGGTGTCGAGGTCGTCGGTGTCGCTGGAACGGAAGTAGTCGTAAATGTCGTCGATGACGTCCTCGTCCATCTCGATGTCCTCGAGGTAGTAGTCGATGTTGAGTTTGGTGCCGCTATAAACGATGGCTTCCATCTCGTCGAGGAGTTCGTCGAAGTCGAGTCCGTTGCTGCGGGCGATGTCTTCAAGGCTGACCTTGCGGTCGATGGCCTGAATGATCTTGACCTTGATCTTGGACTTGTTGGCGACGGTGCGCACACGCATGTCGGAGGGGCGCACGATGTCGTTTTCCTCGCAGTGCTGCTGGATGAGTTTGCAGAACTCGGCTCCATAGCGCTTTGCCTTGCCTGCCCCGACTCCAGGAATGTTCTGGAGTTCCTCTTCGTTGACGGGATAGAGGGTGGACATGGATTCGAGGGATGCGTCCTGGAAGACGACATAGGGGGGCACGTCGTATTTCTTGGCTATCTTCTTGCGAAGGTCAAGGAGCATGCCGTAGAGCACTTCGTCTGCCACGCCAGTGCCGCCCTGATCGGAGGTGTCGTCGAAGTCGCCGTCGAAGTCGTTGTTCTCGACCACCATGAAGGGTGTGGGCTTCTTGATGAACTTCTTGCCTGCCTTGGTGAGTTTGAGGGAGCCGTAGGATTCGACTTCCTTGTCGATGTAGCCATCGAGGCTGGCCTGGATGAAGATGGCGTCCCACATGGTGTCCTCGACGTCAGCACCTGCACCGAACTGCTCGAGTTTGTCGTGCTTGTGGCTGAGGATGGTTTCGGTCTCTTCGCCCCGGAGGATATTGATGATGTATTCCTTGCGGAAGTTCTCCTTGACTGCCTGGATGGTCTGCAATGCCAGGAGGAGGTTTGCCTGCTGGTCGGTCTTGACCTTGGGGTGCAGACAGTTGTCGCAGTTGCCGCAGTTGTCCTTGTCGTATTCCTCGCCGAAGTAGTGCAGGAGCATCTTGCGTCGGCACACGGAGGACTCGCAGTAGGCTGCTGTCTCGCTGAGGAGATGGGTGCCGATGTCTTTCTCGGCTGGGGTCTTGTCCTTCATGAACTTCTCCAACTTCTCGAGGTCCTTGTGGCAGTAGTAGGTGATGCACTTGCCTTCACCTCCGTCACGTCCAGCACGACCTGTCTCCTGGTAGTAGCCTTCGAGGCTCTTGGGGATGTCGTAGTGGATGACGTAGCGCACATCGGGCTTGTCGATGCCCATACCAAAGGCGATGGTGGCGACGATGACATCGACGCGCTCCATGATGAAGTCGTCCTGGGTCTCGTTGCGGTCCTTGTTGTCCATGCCTGCATGGTAGGCTGCCGCCTTGATGTTGTTGGCACGGAGCACCTCTGCGAGGTCTTCCACCTTCTTGCGGGAGAGGCAGTAGATGATGCCGCTCTTGTTGGGGTGTTGCTTGATGAACTTGATGATGTCCTTCTCGACGTCTGCGTTCTTCTGGCGCACCTCGTAGTAGAGGTTCTGACGGTTGAAGGAGGACTTATAGTCTTTCGCCCCGGTGATGCCGAGGTTCTTCTTGATGTCGTTGCGCACCTTGTCGGTGGCTGTGGCTGTGAGGGCGATGACAGGAGCGTCGTAGATCTTTGCCGAGGCTTCCTTGATGGCTTCATCGGAGGGAAGTTCGGGCAGTGCCATGACGGCTGGCTCGTCTGCCATGCGCTCGCGGAGTGCCTGGTAGTCGCGACGAATGGCGGGCATGATCTCGAGCAGCGCATCGACGAATCGGGAGTCGAGTCGTGGGCACTTGTCGGATTTCTCCTTGATCTGCTCTTTCATCTCTGCCATGAAGGCGATGACGTCTGCCAAGCCTTTCACGCTGGCTTCCATGGCTGCCAAGTCCTGCTCGCTCACGCTGTCGGGCATCTGCTTGGCGTCTTTCTTCATCTCCTCGAGTTTTGCCTTCTTCTGGCGGTAGGCATCGGTCAAGCCCTTGATGGCGAGCAATTTCTCCCTGGGGAGGAAGAGCCCGATGACGGGTGCCATGGCAATCCAGTTGATGACAGGACGGATGCGGCGATACTCAGGGCGGAAGTCGTGTCCCCACTCTGAGATGCAGTGAGCCTCATCGATGGCATAGAAGGAGATGTTGACCTGACGGAGGAACTCGACGTTCTCTTCCTTGGTCAGGGATTCAGGTGCGACGTAGAGCATCTTGGTCTTTCCTGCCATGATGTCTGCCTTGACCTGGTCGATATTCGCCTTGCTCAAAGACGAATTGATGAAATGCGCCACGCTGTCCTCCTCGCTGATGTGCTTGATGGCATCGACCTGATTCTTCATCAGGGCAATCAGCGGAGATATCACAATCGCAGTTCCCTCCATCAACAATGCCGGCAACTGGTAGCACATGGACTTACCACCACCGGTTGGCATCAACACAAAGGTGTCATTACGGTCAAGAAGGTTCTTAATGATTGCCTCTTGGTCGCCCTTGAACGTGTCAAAGCCAAAGTAATATTTCAGCGCCTGCTGGAGTGTTGCGAATTTTTTCATTAGATGTTAGAAAATTAGATGTTAGAGAGCACTATTTTGGTGGGACATTACGCATTCTACCACAAAGTTATGATACTGTTTTGTATTTTCAAAGAAAAATGAAGAAAAAATGTTGTTTTTTTAATAAAAAATCACGTTTACTTGTCCTCGGTGCTTTCTTTTAGCACTGCCATGTTTGCATTTTCCACTTGTTGACGTGCAAATTCGAGGGTGACTTCATACTCGGTTACGTCGGTGGAGGGAACATCGAACATGGGCTTCATCATGATGACCTCGATGAGGGAACGCAAGCCTCGGGCTCCCAACTTGAACTCGATGGCCTTATCGACCACGTAATCCAGGACACCTTCGCCGAAGGTGAGTTTCACGCCGTCAATCTCAAACATCTTGATGTACTGACGGATGATGGAGTTCTTGGGTTCGGTGAGGATGGAGCGCAATGCCTTGCGGTCGAGGGGCTCGAGGTGGGTTAAGACGGGCAGACGTCCGATGATTTCAGGGATCAGTCCGAAGGACTTCAAGTCCATGGGGGCGATGTACTGCATCATGTTCGACTTGTCTATCTTTGCCACATTCCGGGCTGCATCGAAGCCCACCACATGGGTGTTGAGACGCTGGGCGATGCGCTTCTCGATGCCATCGAAGGCACCTCCGCAGATGAAGAGGATGTTGCGTGTATCGACTTGGACAAACTGCTGTTCGGGGTGCTTGCGTCCTCCCTGGGGCGGCACGTTCACCACACTACCCTCGAGAAGTTTGAGCAAGCCCTGCTGCACACCTTCACCGCTGACATCACGGGTGATGCTGGGGTTGTCGCCCTTACGGGCAATCTTGTCTATCTCGTCGATGAAGACAATACCCTTCTCTGCCAGTTTCACGTCGCCGTCTGCTGCCTGAAGAAGACGCGCCAGGAGGCTTTCCACGTCCTCACCCACATAACCTGCTTCGGTGAGCACGGTGGCATCGACAATGGCAAAGGGCACCAGAAGCATCTTGGCAATGGTTCGTGCCAAAAGGGTCTTGCCTGTACCGGTGCTGCCCACCATGATGATGTTGGACTTCTCCAGTTCCACATCGTCTGTCTCGCCACGATAGTTGAGACGCTTGTAGTGGTTATAGACTGCCACTGACAGCGCCATCTTGGCATCATCCTGTCCAATCACATAATTGTCCAGATATGCCTTGATCTCGTGGGGCTTGGGCAGGTTCTCCAGTTTCGTGTCCTTGTTTTTCTTCGCCTTCGCCTCTTTGACTATTCTTGCTGCCTGTTGCACACAGTTCTCACAGATATAGCCTTCAAGACCATAAATCAGGATGCCTGTTTCATTCTCTGTGCAGCCACAGAACGAGCATTTATTGATTTTCGCCACTTAGTTCGTTATTATTATATATATAATGTGTACTACCCTTTTCTCATCAATACCTCATCCACCATGCCGTATTCCTTGGCTTCCTCGGCTGTCATCCAGTAGTCGCGGTCACTGTCTGCCCACACCTTGTCAAAGGGCTGATGGCTGTGGTCGCTGATGATGGTGTAGAGTTCCTTCTTCAACTTCTGGATCTCACGAGCGGTAATCTCGATGTCGCTGGCTTGACCCTGCGCACCTCCCATGGGCTGGTGAATCATGATGCGGCTATGGGGCAAGGCGCTACGCTTGCCTTCCTTACCTGCCACAAGGAGCACGGCTGCCATGCTGGCTGCCATACCTGTGCAGATGGTCTGCACATCGCTGTTGATGAACTGCATCGTGTCGTAGATGCCCAATCCTGCATACACACTGCCACCAGGGGAATTGATGTAGATGCTGATGTCCTTGGCATTATCCACACTGTCCAAGTACAGCATCTGTGCCTGCAGCACGTTGGCGGTATAGTCGTTCACTTCAGTACCCAAAAAAATGATTCGGTCCATCATCAAACGAGAAAAAACATCCAGTTGAGTGACATTCAACTGCCTTTCTTCCAAGATGTAGGGATTCAAATAACCTGCCTGAGATTTGATGACGTCATCAAGCACCATACTGCTCATTCCCAAATGCTTAGTAGCATATTTCTGAAAATCTTTTATCATAAAATGTGTGTGTTAAATGCGTTTTGAATTGCGAAGTTACGAAAAAAGTGGCAAGAACCAAAATTCTCGCCACCTTTTTTTCGATATTTAAATCTTTTTTCGTGTTCGGATTACTGCTCAAACATCTTGTTGAAGTCCTCAGCGCTCACGGTGCTCTCCTTCAAGGTCACTTTCTCCTTGATGGCAACACCCAACTTCACCTCGATGCAGCGGTCAATGAGGTTGTCCACTGTCTCACGCTTCTTCAACATCTCCTTCACAGAGTTCTCGAGATACTCGTCTGGAATGTTCAACATGCCGTACTGAGCGAATTGCATACGAGTCACTTCCTTCGCCATGTTCTTCACATCCTCGTCTTCCACCTTCACCTCATTCTGCTCAACGAGTTTCTCCTTGATGAGGTGCCATGTCAACTCTTCGATGCTCTTGTCGAACTGAGCGTCCACCTTTGCCTGGTCGCCTGTGTTGGCAAGAAGAATCTTCTTCAACTTATCCTCTGGGAACTCGAGTTTGCCCACCTTCTTGGTGATGTGCTTGCGAATGTCGAGGAGGAACTTGTAGTCGCTGTCCTTCTTGAACTGCTCGGCAATCAGTTCCTTCACCTTGGCACGGAAATCTGCTTCAGTCTTCACCTCACCACCAGGGAACACAGTGTCGAACAACTCCTGATTGAATGGACCTGGCACGAAACGAGTGATTTCAGTGATCTGGAAGTTGAACTCACCCTTGTGGTTGAGGGCATCTGCCTTCTCAACCTTCAGGAGAGAAGTCAACTCTGCCTCGTTGTTGTCGTATGCTACAGATGGGTTGAAGGTCACGATGTCGTTCACCTTTGCGCCATCGAAGAGTTTCTTCTGGTCGTCGTTCTTGAAGTACTTGGGCAACATCACCACATTCTCAGCAGTCACAGGAGTCTCCACGTCCAACTCGGTGATGACACCCTTGATCATATCGTTGTCCTCGTAAGAATCCACCTTCTCGTACTTGCCACCACGCTGACGGTACATGTCCACCTGATTCTCCACCATCTGATCTGTCACCTCCACGTTGTAGTAGTCAATCTTGTCCTTCTTGGTCAGGCTCACCTCAAACTCAGGTGCAATGGCCAACTCGAACTTGAAAGTGAAACTCTCGCCTTCCTTCAAATCCACGTTGTTGTTATCCTCTGTGGGCAGTGGCTCACCCAGCATGTTAATCTTGTTCTCACGGATGTAACCGAAAAGACCATCCTGAAGCACCTTGTTCACCTCTTCGGCGAGGATGCTCACGCCAAACTGCTTCTTGATCAAGCCTACTGGCACCATGCCTGGACGGAAACCTGGCATGTTCATTTTCTTCTTTGCGTCCTTGATAGCCTTCTCATACTTCTCGGTATAGTCGGCAGGCTCCACCACGGCTGTCATGACCGCGTTCACCTTGTCAATGTTCTCTACTGAAATGTTCATATTGATTGTTTAAGTTTGAATTTACAACTTTTTACCTTACCTCCAGCGCATGTTCTGGAAATCGGCTGCAAAGGTACTGCTTTTTTTCCGAACAGCCAAACTTTCTGAAAGAAAAGAGGTCTGCTTACTGCAAGAATGCGAACAGACCCAACTCATTCGCAAAAATCAGGAAGATGCAGAGCGGTGCGAAGTAGCGAATGATGAAACGGTAGGTGGGATAAAGGGGACTCTTGATGGTGCCATGATTGGTGATTTCGGCACGGAGCACTTTCTCATCAACCACCCACCCCAAGAAGAGGCACATGAGCAGACCACCTATCGGCAGGATGAGTTTGGCAACCAAGAAATCGAACAGGTCGAAGAAGCCCATACCGAAGAGTTGCACATCTTTCCAGTCACCAAATGACCACGAGCAGAAGGTGCCCAAAACCATGCACACCACACCGACAATCACGACTGACAGGGGACGGGACAGATGCAGATTCTTGTGGAAATATGCTGCGGACATCTCCAACATGGAGATACTGCTCGTCAAGGCTGCCATGACCAGTAACAGGTAGAATATCAGCGAGAAGAGATATGCCAACCAGGTCATGCCGCCAAACACCTGCTGGAACACATTGGGCAAGGTGATGAACACGAGCGAAGGTCCTGCATCGGGCTGCAATCCCTGTATGGAATAGACGGCAGGGAAGATGATGAGTCCACTGAACAAAGCCACCAGCGTGTCGATGCTGGCAACACTCAATCCGTCCTTCATCAAGTCCACATCCTTACGGAAATAACAGGCATAGGTGCAGAGGCATCCAAAACCCACGCTGAGGGAGAAGAATGCCTGCCCCATCGCACTGAGAATCACAGAACTGTTGACTTTGGAGAAATCGGGCTGGAAGAGGAAGGTCAAGCCCTTGCTGGCATTGGGAAGGGTCAGGGAACATCCCACCAAAACAAGGATGAAGATAAAGAGCAGGGGCATCATGATCTTGGCACCCCGTTCGATGCCTTTCTGTACGCCAAGCGCCACAATTCCGCAAGTCAAGGCAATGATGATTGCCATCCAGATGACAGGCTGAATCGAGTCGGAAGAGAAAGCAACAAAGTCATTCGTAAAGTCTTCAGGACTCTTGCCAGAAAAACCTCCCACCAGTGCCTCGTAAGCATAGTAGAGCGTCCATCCTGCCACCACAGCATAGTAACTGAGCACGAGGAATCCGCCAATAAAAGGGAACATGCCCATCCATCGCCAACCCCGTTTGCCTCCGCTCATCTTCACGAAGGCATGGGTCACATCTTCGCCGCCATGCCGACCAATGGCAAACTCTGTCACCATAATCGGCACTCCCAAAAGCAGCATAAACAGCACATAAATCAAGATGAATGCCGCACCACCATTGGAACCCGTCTCTGTGGGGAAACGCCATACATTGCCCAATCCCACAGCACTTCCTGCCGCTGCGAGAATAGCACCCACCTTCGATGCAAACACGTTCTTGTTACTATTCATCATCTATTGGATATGAAAATTCGCCCAGCGCGTGGGCTGGTTAATTTCTTAATCTAATTTTCCATTCTTCGCCATGCCGCACCATCTTCTGTGCTCCCACCTCTTTTGTTCCGTCGGCATAGGAATACTGATAATACACCGTGCAGATGCTGTCGTCCTGCATCTTGATGTCCACCATGTCAATGCTCACCACCGCAGCACGTTCAGCACGTCTCCAACCCAGATGCTGGCGCCACAAATCCTTCATGTAGGAAGTCTGTGTCGAATCCATCTCCACACCAAAATCCACATACTGCAAGTAGGCTTCGTGGTCATCTCTGTTCAATGCCTCCAATGCCTCCTTCAAGGTCTGCTGAGCCGCTTCCTCTGGCGTCAGTTCATGGCACGAAACAAAGCACAGCACCAACAATATATATTTGTAAATGTGTTTCATCCTCCAAACAAATCGCGCAGCGCATGGGCTGCTTATTTCTGCCTGATATACACATTGATAGGCGTTCCCCTGAAGTTCCAGTGGTCACGTATCTGATTCTCCAAGAAACGCTTGTATGGCTCCTTCACATACTGTGGCAAATTCGCGTAGAACACGAAGGAGGGCACACGTGTGTCAGGTATCTGCATCACGTACTTAATCTTGATGTACTTACCCTTCAAGGATGGAGGTGGCGTCGCCTCGATGATAGGCAACATCACTTCGTTCAGTTTTGCCGTAGAAACCTTGTTGGCACGTGACTGGTAAGCCTTCTGAGCCTCTTCCAGCACCTTGAAGATGCGTTGTTTCGTCACTGCCGAAGCAAAGATGATGCTGAAATCGGTGAAGGGTGCAAAGCGGTCACGAATGGCACTCTCGAAGTGACGAATCGCCTCGTTCGACTTCTCCTCCACCAAGTCCCATTTGTTCACCACCACAACGAGTCCCTTCTGGTTCTTCTGAATCAGTTGGAAGATGTTAATGTCCTGACCTTCAATGCCTCGTGTGGCATCCACCATCAGCACACACACATCAGAGTTTTCGATGGCACGGATACTTCTCATCACGGAGTAGTACTCCAAGTCTTCCGTCACCTTGTTCTTCTTGCGGATACCTGCTGTATCCACCAGATAAAAGTTGAAGCCAAACTTCTCGTATTTCGTGTAGATGGAGTCACGTGTCGTACCTGCGATGTCTGTCACCACATTACGGTTATCGTCCAGGAACGCATTGATGATGCTGGACTTGCCCGCATTCGGACGACCCACCACAGCGATGCGAGGAATGTCCTCTTCAATCACTTCTGTCATCTCCTTCGTGAAACTACCCACCACGGCATCCAAAAGGTCACCCGTACCACTACCTGTCAGCGAACTAATGCAGTAAGGGTCACCCAAGCCAAGGCTATAGAACTCAGCAGCATCGTAGCGGTGCTCATTGCTATCCACCTTATTCGCCACCACAAACACAGGCAGTTTGCTCCTACGCAAGATGTCTGCCACCTCTGTGTCGAGGTCAGTCACACCAGTACGCACATCCACCATGAAGAGAATCACGTCACACTCTTCGATGGCGATGAGTACCTGACGACGAATCTCCTCTTCGAAGATATCGTCTGAGTTCACGACCCAACCACCGGTATCAACGACAGAAAATTCCTTGTTGCCCCACTCGCACTTGCCATATTGGCGGTCACGTGTCGTACCCGCTTCATCACTCACAATGGCATGACGGGTCTTCGTCAGCCTATTGAAAAGAGTCGATTTCCCCACGTTGGGACGACCCACTATTGCTACTAAATTTGCCATAAACTGTCTGTATTCTTAAATGAAAATCGCCAAGCGCATGGACTTGTTATTCGGGATTATAGCCGAACAAGTTCAGTTCCTTGGTTGAGTTGCGCCAATCCTTATCCACCTTGACAAAGGTCTCGAGATAGATGCTCTTGCCAAAGAACTTCTCGAGGCTCTTGCGGGCTTCTGTCGCCACCTTCTTGAGTGCCTTGCCCTGATGCCCGATGATGATGCCCTTCTGCGAATCGCGCTCCACATAAATGACTGCATTGATGTGAATGTGCGTCTTATCCTCCTTGAAACTCTCCACACCCACCTCGACAGAATAAGGAATTTCTTTGTCGTAGTAGAGAAGTATCTTTTCGCGGATAATCTCCGTGACAAAGAACTTGGCGGGTTTGTCTGTCAACTGGTCTTTATCGAAGTAAGGAGGGCATTCTGGAAGAAGTTCCTTGATGCGTACCAACACGGGCTGCACGTTGAACTTATGCAGGGCTGAGATGGGCAGGATCTCTGCTTTGGGCAGGATTTCATGCCACTGGTCCACGAGCGTGACAAGTTTCTTCTCGTCTGTCAGGTCAATCTTGTTAATCAGCACCAGCACAGGCACTTCCATCTGTGCCACCTTCTGCAAGAAATCAGCATTCTTGTCAACTTGCTCCATCGGGTCAGTCACATAGAGCAACACATCGGCATCCACCAGCGCACTCTCGGAGAATGCCAGCATGGACTCCTGCAACTTGTAGTTGGGTTTCAGGACACCTGGCGTGTCGGAAAACACAATCTGTGCATCATCGTCGTTGATGATGCCCATGATACGATGGCGCGTGGTCTGCGCCTTGAACGTGGCAATGGAAATCCTCTCTCCCACCAGCAAGTTCATCAGCGTCGATTTCCCCACATTCGGGTTGCCTACAATGTTTACAAAACCTGATTTATGCATGGATTCGCTTCTTTATGAAAAAAGGGCGCACCGTTTGTGCGATGCGTCCCTTCTTTATCTTACTTATCTCTCTATACAATTATTTCTTGCCTCTCTTGGCGTACCACTCCTCGCGGCTAATGGTTCCCTCTTTGTAGAACTCGGCTGGAGTGTCGGCAAACTTGCTGCCGTCATAGCCCCAAATCATGTAACTTGCGCCCCATGTGAAGCCAGCGCCGAATGCTGTGAAAATGAGTTTGTCACCCTTCTTGAGTTGTGGCTCATACTCCCAAAGGCAGAGTGGAAGGGTACCACCAGAGGTGTTCGCCATGTGGTCGATGTTAATCATCACGTGGTCTTCCTCCACACCGATGCGACGAGCAACAGCACTTTCGATGCGCACGTTCGCCTGATGAGGAACAACCCATGCGATGTCTTCCTTCGTGAGGTTGTTGCGCTTTGCCACCAATTCTACTGCGTCAGACATATCTGTCACTGCATGCTTGAACACGGCGCGACCTTCCTGATAAACGAAGTGGAGACGCTGGTCAACGGTCTCATGGCTGGGCATGTTGGCTGAACCACCTGCCGCCATGTGAAGGTTGTCGTAACCCTTGCCATCCACGCGGAAATAACTGTCCATCAAACCATAATCCTCTTCTGTCGCCTCCATCAGTACACAAGCGGCCCCGTCACCGAAGATGGGGCAAGTGTTGCGATCCTGATAGTTGGTCATGGATGACATGTGGTCGCCACCACACACGATGATGCGCTTGTAGCGTCCACTGCGAATGAAACTCGCTCCTGTTTCCATGGCATAGAGGAAACCTGCACAGGCAGCCTCCATGTCGAAACCAAAGGCATTCTTCAAATCAAGATTACCAATGATGAGCGATGCAGTTGAAGGGAAATGGTAGTCTGGTGTTGTCGTTGCAACAATCACAGCCTCAATGGAATCGGGGTCAGCACCTGTCTTGTCCAACAACTGCTTCACAGCCTTGGTCATCATGAACGAGGTACCGGCACCTTCTTCAGGCTTCAGGATATGACGTGTCTTCACGCCAATGCGTTCCATGATCCACTCATCGCTGGTATCAACGATTGTGGACATCTCCTCGTTGTCGAGGATATAAGTAGGAACCCATCCACCTACACCAGTTATAACAGCATTGATTTTTCCCATAAGAGAGGAGTGTTTTTAGATTGCCGCTTCCTTAACAATAGCCACCTTGCCACGATAGTAACCGCAAGAAGGGCATACTGTGTGATATACGTAGAATTCACCGCAGTTTGGACAAACTGCCAGTGTTGGAGCAACTGCTACGTCATGAGTTCTTCTCTTTCTTGTACGAGTCTTTGACTGTCTTCTTTTCGGATGTGCCATTTTCTTTTATTTTTTTAATTGTTCTTTTAATTGCTTCAGTGCTGCCCAACGACTATCAATGGGTTCGTCGGAATTCTCCCCCATCGCCTCGTCTGGTGCATCACCAATCTCTGCTGAATCCTCTCGCTCTGCATCCTCATATCCACTTCGGGTGGACTGATGACGGCTGAGTTCGTGCATCATCGCGTCGTCACATTTCCCAGGTTCGTGACAACACGTCATCGGCATGCTGAGCGCTATGAACTCATAGATGAACTGTGCTAGGTCAAGATAACCCTCTGACTCAGGAACAATTACACAGTCACCATCATCGGCATACTCACTACCCAACTTCACGTTCAAATCGTCAGCAGTCTCAATCCGCAATTCGAGATCTGCTAGACAACGGTCGCAAGGAACAATGACTGTGCCAATGCTATGGATACGGAATTTATAGACTGAACCCGCGCTCAGACAAACCACTGTCGTGTGGATGCTACCACGCTGAATGAGTCCTTCGATTTCAGCGAAAAAGTCATCGCCAATCTCGTATTCAAAGGTCTTCCCTCCGAGTCCAGAACTCAATAAATCAATCTTATAAGTATCCATCATACCCATTTGGAGTGCAAAGGTACGAATTTATTTCCTAACAAAAACGAAAAAGCACCAACTTTTTCAGTCTTAAAAGGATTTTCGTTGGTTTGTGACGTTTTTTAGACTCTACGAATCATCTATTCACTCCACTTTTATACTTCTAAAGTGGCTTTCGGAAGTTCTATGCGGAAGGTCGTGCCCACACCCACTTCTGAGTCAACGACATAAATCTTTCCTTTGTGATAATCCTCAACGATTCGCTTCGCCAAAGAAAGTCCAAGTCCCCAGCCACGTGATTTCGTGGTGAATCCTGGTTTGAACACAGAATCGAAGTTACCCTTCGCAATTCCTTTGCCCGTATCTTTCACATCCACATATACACACCGTTCATCTTCATCCACTGTAATGTCAATAGAACCAGCACCATCCATTGCATCCACCGCATTCTTACACAAGTTCTCTGCCACCCATTCAAACAGGCTGGCAATTAGGCTAACAATCACAGGACCATCGGGATAATGCGTTGTGATGGTCACCTTATTGGAGGTGCGTTTCCGCATATATGCCACCACCCTATCCAACACCTCCAGCACATCCTCGGGCTTTGGTTCCGGGATAGAGCCTATCTTCGAGAATCGTTCGGCAATGCGTTCCAAACGCTTGATGTCTTTCTCCATCTCAGGTAACAAAGCATCATCAGGATAGTTCTCCTTCAGCACTTCATGCCATGCAATCAGGCTTGAAATCGGGGTACCCAACTGATGTGCCGTTTCTTTCGACAGTCCCACCCACACCTTGTTCTGCTCAGCCTTCATCGCAGAGAAAATGGCAAAAATTGCAATCAAAACAAACAGCACCACCACTCCCAACTGGATGTAGGGATAAATCGCTAACCGCTTCAGCATCAATGACTCATCATAGCATATTGTGATGTAATCATCAGGTGCTATTTCTTGGGGCATATCGATACGAATGGCACGTCCATCCTCTCTGTATTCCTTCGCCAACGAGGTCAGATACGCAATTGAATCCTCATCTGTCAAGAAAGATTTGCTGATGTTTCGTGAAGAAAGTGCAGTCCCCTCTTTGTCCACAATAATCACAGGAATGGTATGATTGCCATTGATGACCTTCAGCACCAAGTTCATATCCGTATTCTCATCTGCAGCATTCAGGGAACGCATTGCCTCTGCCCACACCTCCATACGGGTGCGTTCCTCCTGTTCCAAATCCGTAATCAGATAATTGGATGTCACCAACGAGCCAATCGCTATGAGAATAGCGAACAGCACCAGCATGTATCTAATATTACGTATTTTATCAAACATCTGCATACATTATATATAACGAAGGAACCTTCACAATATTGTAAGGAGACACATTGATGCAATCCAGATACACCCTACCAACAAAAGTGAGAGACACCCTCAGGATAACTCCTGAAAGCGTCTCTCCTCAAGAAGGCGGCGACCTACTCTCCCGCATTGCGGTGCAGTACCATCG
>JBGUGM010000119.1:0-7197 GCA_045111535.1 Bacteroidaceae bacterium | reverse complement strand
TATCGATGAGGTGGAGATTGCCACCAACAACACCAAATGGTTGGTGCGCACTCACTTGGTGCCTGATTCCATCGAGCGGTATGCCAGCCGCATCATCGAGTTGAATCCCAATTTCAATGGCTGTTCCATTGCCTTCGAACCTAATTTCTTCCCGGAAGAGGGAAAATACTATTCCATCTATGCCAGTCGTGAGAATGGGGCTGTTAAGACAGAACAAGAGGGTAGTGATGAGTACCGTTACTACGATATGGAATGGTACACGATCCCCAAACGGTTGAATCAGCCCTATTGGGTGGATCCCTTCTTCGATGATTATGAAGAAGATGACGGAAGTATTCAAAACGATATGATTACCTCCTTCTCGATGCCGCTCATCAGCAACGAAGGACAATGCATCGGTGTCATTTCCACTGACCTCGACCTCACATGGCTCTCCCAGACCATCTCTGCCCGAATGCCTTCCCCGCGTTCCTATTGCATCATGCTCGGAAGGGATGGCACCTATTTCATTCATCCCGATACGGCGAAACTGGTGCGTCAGACCATCTTCACTAATACCGACCCCGACTATGATGCCGACATCATCTCTCTTGGCAATGCCATGCTGAAAGGAGAGGAAGGCATGCAGAAGTTGCGCTTGAATAATGAAGACTGTTATGTGTTCTATCGCCAGTTGCCGCAGACACAATGGAGCATGGCGGTGGTCTATCCCGAAGACGAAATCTTCCGAGGCTACAACCGCCTCTTCTACATCGTGCTTGCCATCATCGTGATTGGAATGTTGATGCTGCTCTTCTTCTGTTACCAAATCATCAATGGCGCCATCGAGCCCGTCAATCAGTTGGCGACTCAGGCACGTCACATTGCTGCTGGTAATTTCGACGAGCGAATGCCTCACAGTGATCGTGTCGATGCTGTCGGACAATTGCAGAATATGTTCGGCACTATGCAGCAAAATATCTCAGGCTACATCAACGACATTCAGCGTATCAATGATGAGATTGTGCACCGCAATGCTGAATTGGATCTCGCCAACAAGCAGGCACAGGAAGCCCTCGAAAAGAAGACCGCCTTCATGCAGGACCTCACCCATCAGGTGCGCACACCGCTCAACATCATCATTGGCTTCTCTCAGGTGCTCCGCATGGGACACCAGTCCATCCCCGACGAAGAACTGGAAACCATCATCGATGCCATGCAGGAGAACTCCCAGAACATTCAAGGCATTCTTGATAAATTGCTCACCGCTTCATTCCTTGAGAACGTCACCAGTGTGCCGAAAGACATTAGGTTCGGCTGCAATGACATTTGTCGCAAGACCATTGAGAAGATCAGGCTCAAGTGTCCAGACACCGTGAAGCTCAACTTCTTCACCGCTGTGCCAGACTCGCTGACCGTTCCTGCCATCTCCGACGCATTGCCAAAAATGTTGAAGCAGATGCTCGACAATGCCAACCAGTTCACTCAGCAAGGCAGCATCACGCTGGAATGCCGATTGAAAGATGAACGAAACATCAACTTCATTGTGACCGACACAGGCATTGGCATTTCCGAAGAGAACGCCGAACGTGTCTTCATCCCATTCCTCAAACTCGACTATTACTCCGAAGGACTGGGCATCGGTCTCTCCCTCATTCGTCGGGGCGCCGAGTTGATGGGTGGCACCTTCGTGCTCGATTCTTCTTACCAGAAAGGTGCCCGTTTCATCCTCACCTTACCATTGTAATTTGTTTCCCTAATTTACCATTTGACCATTTTACCATTTTACCGTTTGACCGCCACCTTAAATATGGTGGGTGTACCTCCATCTCCGCACTCCGAATATCTCCATATCCTCAAATACCGCACTTCCGTTCGCGCCACCCTGAGACCCCCACAAAGGCTTGCTTGAGTTGCCCGTAAGAACACGTGTGCATTGCCCGTAAAGACACCAACGCATACGGAATACTTACGTAACTCAACCCGAAAAGGGATAATTTTCACCATAAAAGTCGTTTTTTGGTGAAAAATAACCACATAAACGTATAATCCCTGATCAGGAAGACCGTCAATCACATCAGGAGAAAGCACCCCGATCAAACGGTAAAATGGTCAAATGGTATAATTCCCTCTGTCTTGATGTCTTTTCTTGAAAAAAGTTGGGAAAATGTTTGAAGAATGTTCACTAATTAACTACCTTTGCAACAAGAAAACGGAATAACGAGATATAAAACGGTGTAAACAATGAAAAAGATTTTATTCGCATTGGCTGCCATGATGGTGATGGTGGCATGCAACAACAAGCAAACGGAGGCTCCTGCAACGGAGAGCAACGAAGTAAGTAACGAAGTCGTGGAAAACGACACAACCAGCCAGGAAATGAAAGAAGCCAACATGCAAGAAGTGCAGGCGTTTCTGAAGGAGTGCAATGCTTTCTTCATCGCCACTGTCGATGGTGACCAGCCTCATGTGCGTCCCTTCGGCGTTTCAGAGATTATTGATGGCCGTCTCTACATCATGACGGGCAAGGTGAAGGATGTGTACAAGCAGATGGATGCGAACGGCAAGTTCGAGATTTGTGCCTTGAAACCTTCGGGCAGTGAGTGGATTCGCATTTGCGGTACGTTGGTGAATGACGAGACGCTGTCGGTGAAGGAGGAGTTCCTGAACCGCAACGAGGGTCTGAAGTCCATGTACAAGGCTGATGACGACAACATGGCTGTGCTTTACATCACAAAGGGTACTGCCCGCTTCTGTTCCTTCGCAGCACCTGAACGAAAGGTGCAGTTCTAAATGTGGTCAAAGAGTGAATAAAAACACCCAACGTGATTTGCGTTGGGTGCTTTTTTTATTCTGCCAGATATTCTTTCATGCTCTTTTTCCAGTCGAGGTCGTTTCGGATGTCGGTAAGGTCATCCACCCTCCATTCGCCACCTTCGTAGATGAGGTTGACGCGTACGGGAATCTCGCTGAAGTTGTGAAGTTTGAGTGTCACGGCTGCCTCCCAAGGGGTGTCGTCCATGAGGATTTTCTCCAAGAAGAAGTCTGTGGCGTGAATCTTCTGGTCGAAGTCTTGTCCCATCACCCAGTAGTCGGCATCGAAGAACCCCATTTCGTCAGGGTTCTTGTTGTCCTTCTCGATGACTGCCTTCACCGTAGCGTTCCAGTCTTTGGAGCAGAACTTCTTGTCAAGTTCGTTGGATTGGGTTTGCCAGTCCTCACTGCTGTATGCCTCGTTGACAGCCTCGTAGAGTCTCTGTACGGTTTCGAGGGCATATTGACTGACTTCTTCCACTGTTGGCTCATACACAGAGCCAGGACCATCAAGCATGAACACGGAATCTTCCGTTTCTCCGTTATCGTTGCCACCTGCGGTCTTGTTGCCACAGGCAACAAATGCGATGACTGTCATTGCCATCGCCATGAATGTTAGTTTCTTCATCCTGCAGCACTGTCGTTATTGATTCCTAAGAATGATTCCATGTCTCTACGGAAACCAACACCATCGGTGTCGTAGTCGGCAAAGTCGTCGATTTTCCATTGTCCGTCTTCCACTTGCAGGCGCAGACGCACTTGGGCGTTCTGTCCCTTCCACGAGAGGGTGAGGAAGGCCTCGACGCGGTCTTGTGTGGGGTCGGTGATGTCGTCGAACTGCACGTTCATGGGTGTGCTGAGCCCTTGAAACCAACGATAACCCTCATCCTCGAAGTATTCATCGCTGCCCTGAGCAATGGCTCTCATGCTCTTTTCCTCTACCTGCTCCATGAGTGCCAAGAGGCTCTTGGTGCATGCAATGGAGTCAAGAAGAGTCATGCTCATTTCGCCGCCATTCACGTTGTTCAACTCGTTGTAGTAGGCGTTGATTTGTTCCTTGATGGCTTCCTCGGTATGGATGTCAGCAGCAAGTTCTGCTACCATGACAGTGTCGGCTGCTATGGAGTCTGCACCTTCACCGTTGCCATTGTTCTTGTTTCCACAAGAGGTGAAACTCAAGGCTGTGAGTGCCATGAGTATCAAGATGTTATTCTTCTTCATTGTTGTCTCCGTATTTGAAATATCCGTTACGCATAGTCAGACTACCTTCTCTGCTGTTCTCTGAGTTGGACTGGAAGAAGTAGGTGCCCACGAAGTCACCACGTGGGTTGAGTTCCAGTTGCAGTTTCATGTGGCGTTCCTCGTATTTGTCTTCTATTTTGAGGATGCCATTCTTGTAGGAACATTGGGGCGTCATCTCACCTGCCGTGCTGCCATAGAGGGAACAAGCGGTGACTGCCAGTTGCCCGTTCTCCATACCTAAGGTGAAGAGTAGGGGAAGGTCATCTTCTTTGTCGGTGTCCACCCATCCCCATTCGCCGCAGACTGCTTGTGCCTGCATCAGTTCCTCGTCGTTGAGGGGAGTGGTGTTGTCGTCGAGGAAAGGAGTCTCATCCTCTGCCTGTACAGTTTCTGAAGCGATGCTGTCAGTGTCGGTGATGTCTTGGTTGGTCTTTTTGCCATCGCATGCACAGAATATGAGTATGCTGACGATGGTAAGGCTGAAAAGAACTTTCTTCATGTCGTTTTGATTCGTTTGATTGGTTAGTCTAAAAAGGTCTGGATAACCTTAGGCTACCCAGACCCTTCTATGTTTAGATTGTTTGTTGCTTATTCTGCTGGTGCCTCTGCTGGTGCAGCCTTGCCCTTGTTGGCAAGTTCAGCGAGTTTCTTCTTGCCATTGAAAGCGAACACCCAAATGAGGAAGCCTGCAATGACTAAGAGGATGATACCGAGCACTGGACGGTAGAAGATCCATGCAAGTGCAATAACGATGAGTGAGTAAACGATACCCACAATCGTGCAGATGATGCCTGTACCGAATGCGAAGATGGTAGAGAGGAATGGAACCACCTTGAGGAGTGTCTCGAGGAATGAGAAGAGGCTCTTGAAACCAGAGATAACCAAGAGGATGCCGACGATGCGGAGAATCCAAGTCCACATGCTGTTTGCTTCGTTCTCCTCTTCGAAGATTTCTTCGATGCTCTTCTTACCCATTCTGAGGGTCTGGAACTTCTTCTTGTTCTTTGCAACGAATGGCTTGAAGGTGTTGCCCTCAACCTGAGAAACGACAGTCACCTTTGCAGGAACCACCTTCTCGAAAGTGATGCGCACGTCACCAATCTCAGGAGCGTTCATGCTACGACCGTAGTAGAGCATGTTGCCTGCCTGGTGTACATATTCGAGGTCAACTTTGTTGTCCTGCTTGATAGAGTCTGGGATAGCAGTCTTCACGCTGTCAGCAGTAGCAACAGCAGGCTCAGGCTGTGCAGTAGTGGTTGACACACCCTTGATTCTTGCGTAAGTGTCAGCAATGCTCTGGTTCTGAGAAGCCAAAACGTTCTCATCGATGTTCAGTTCAACAGCCTCAGAAGAACTGATAGAGTGGATGAGAGACTCGTTCAGCACGTAAGCACCGAATGTCACGTTCTCTGCCCAAAGGTCCTGATCCTCTACAGTTGTCCAAGTGTAGTTCTTGCCCTGATAAGCAGGATCCTTGAAGTCACCGCTGTTCACTGGGCTGCTTACCCACTCCTGAGAGTAAGTGTAAGTGGTTGTAGTCTCCTGCTTGCCACCGAGTTTGTCTTCGCTCTTTGACTCAGAGTGCTCAACCCACTGGAAGTACTCTACCTTGCGGCTGAGGCTGATAGCGTTCTCGCTGATGCCGAACTGAGCGTCTGTCAGCACCTCGTCAGTGTTAGCCATTGCGGTAGCACATACGAGTTCGCCTTCAAACTCGGCACTCTTCTTGTCGGGATTAGGCATCTCGACACATGCACCCTGTGCATCTTCTAGCATGTCTGCAGTTTTCACGGCACGACCTTCATTCCACCAAAGCAGAATGGTAGCACCAATGATGATGACAAAGCCCATGAGAGTGGCCTTGATTGAATTGCCTACACGGGTACCATAACCCGTAGTTGTTTTTTCTGTGTAAGCCATAATCTTTTGCTTTTAATGATTAGTAAATAGAAATTTAATAAATAGTTTCTTCATTATTTTGCGCTGCAAAGTTACTTCTTTTGTTAACATTTCCCAAATCTTTAGGGAATTTTTGTCATTATGGAGGGTCTTTTTGTCTAAAAGTATGATATTTTTAGTACCTTTGCACATCAATTTACGAATTAACTAACATATATGACACTCAAAGCATTGAACGCTCGCACGGCTCCGAAGAGCCATGCACCGGAGAGAATTATCCAGTTTGGCGAGGGAAACTTCCTTCGCTGTTTTGTGGACTGGATTGTCTATAACATGAATCAGAAGACAGACTTCAACTCGTCTGTAGTGGTTGTGCAGCCTATCGAGAAGGGTATGGTGGATTGGCTCAATGGTCAGGATTGCCTCTATCATGTCAATCTGCAAGGACGACTGAATGGTGAAAAGGTGAATTCCCTCACTCGCATTGACTGCATCAGTCGTGCCCTCAATCCATACAGCCAAAATCAGGCTTTCATGGCATTGGCAGAACAGCCTGAGATTCGTTTCGTCATCTCGAACACCACTGAGGCAGGCATCGCATTTGATCCTGCCTGCAAACTCTCCGATGCACCTGCGTCTTCTTATCCAGGCAAACTCACGCAGTTGCTTTATCGTCGCTTCAAGACGTTCAATGGTGCTGCTGATAAGGGCTTGATTATCATGCCTTGTGAGTTGATATTCCTGAATGGACACCATCTGAAGGAGTGCATCTATCAGTATATCGAACTGTGGAAGGATGACTTCGGCAGTGACTACACGACTTTCAAGGAATGGTTCACTAAATATAATTATGTGTGCGCTACACTCGTTGACCGCATCGTGCCTGGTTTCCCACGCAAGGAGATTGCTGAGATACAGGAGAAGATTTGCTATGCCGACAACTTGGTGGTACAGGGTGAAGCCTTCCATTTGTGGGTGATTGAGAAGCCCGAGAACATGGACATCGATGCCCTCAAGGCAGAGTTCCCTGCTGAGAAAGCAGGTCTCAATGTGCTGATTGCTCCAAGCGAAAAGCCTTACCATGAGCGTAAGGTGACTTTGCTGAATGGTCCTCACACGGTGCTTTCTCCAGTGGCGTATCTCAGTGGCATCAACATTGTGCGCGACGCTTGCAATGATGAGGTGGTTGGCAAGTATATTCACAAGGTGCAGTTTGACGAACTGATGCAGACGCTCAACCTCCCGATGGAAGAGTTGCAGCAG
>JBGUGM010000118.1:0-7346 GCA_045111535.1 Bacteroidaceae bacterium | reverse complement strand
ACCTGCCGAGAAGGAGGCGCCTGTTTTGATGCGGGCATCGGCAAAACGGATGGTGTGGTCACCAATTTCTGTACCAGAGACAAAGGTAAAGCCTGAAGCTTTCTCGCTGAACTTGATGAGTCGCTGTACATCGCGCTTGCGCAGTTCGGGCTTGTTGATGGCATCGGCTCCGAAAATCTTGTCAGTGAGGAAATAAGCGAGATTGGTACTCATCACACCTATACCAGCACCCATGTAGAGGTCATTCATCCAATGCTTGTTGTGTTGGATGCGGAGCAGTTCCGTACTTGCAGCCGTGGTGAAACCACCTATGGTAATCCAAGGAGAGATGTAGCCGTATTCGCGACTAAGAATGGTGGCTGAGGCAAAGGCAAAACTGGTATGTCCCGATGGAAAGGATTGGCGGTTGCTCATGTCGGGACGTCCCTCATGGATGCTATGCTTGAGCACCTCTGTTGTACCAAACGATATTGCCATTGCCATCGCATTGGCAGTCAGCATACGTTCTGTCTTCGAACGGCTCTTCACGTCCGCTGTCTTCAACGCCCAGTTTGCCACCAACGGAATGCTTCCAACTGCATAATCTGTCCAATTGACAGCATCGTGTTTGGGTTCAAAACGGGCATCTCGTGTAATGTAACTGTGATCAGTCCATGTCAACAGCAATCCTCGCACAAAATGCAATGCGCCATCGAACTTGAACTTCATTTCGCGTTCAAGTTGCGTATCATTATACTGCTGAATCACTTCTTCCACCTTGCGCTGCCGTTCCATCTGCTCATATTCGGAGATGATGGAGTCAATATCGGACAGGAAGGTTGTGTCGGTTTGCTCCGTCTGACCCAATGCAGACAGAGAGGCAAAGAGAAAAAAGACGAGAAATGATAGACGACGCATAGACTTTCAATAAAATAGCGCAATCAAGGACGAAAATCCCTGATTGCGCCTTTCTGTATGTGATGATACAATCATCTGATTACTGAGCGAGCTTGCCGTCAGAGCCGAGCACATTCACAATCTTGTGGATGTACATCTTCTTCATGTTCTCACGTGCTGGCTTCAGGTACTGACGTGGGTCGAAGTCACCAGGATGCTCAGCGAGGTGCTTGCGCACTGCTGCTGTCATAGCAAGACGAGAGTCCGAGTCGATGTTGATCTTGCAAACGGCAGACTTAGAAGCCTTGCGGAGCTGCTCTTCTGGGATACCGATAGCTGCATCGAGCTTGCCACCATATTTGTTGATAGTCTCAACCTCTTCCATAGGAACAGAAGAAGAACCGTGAAGAACGATTGGGAAGCCAGGAAGCTTCTTCTCGATCTCAGCGAGGATGTCAAATGCCAATGGTGGTGGCACGAGAACGCCGTTCACGAGTGTGCACTGCTCTGGAGTGAACTTGTGAGCACCGTGAGAAGTACCGATAGAGATAGCGAGAGAGTCGCAACCAGTACGAGTAGCGAAGTCAATCACCTCTTCTGGCTTAGTGTAGTGAGACTCAGCAGACTGAACCTCATCCTCAACACCAGCGAGCACACCCAGCTCAGCCTCAACAGTTACGTCGAACTGATGAGCATAGTCAACCACCTTCTTAGCAAGAGCCACGTTCTCCTCGTATGGAAGTGAAGAACCGTCAATCATGACAGAAGAGAAACCGTTGTCGATACAGTCCTTACAGAGCTCGAAGCTGTCTCCGTGGTCGAGGTGGAGAACGATTTCAGGATGCTCGCAACCGAGTTCCTTTGCATATTCCACAGCACCCTTAGCGAGGTTGCGGAGGATTGTGCCGTTAGCGTAGTTGCGTGCGCCCTTAGACACCTGCATGATGACAGGAGACTTCGTTTCAACTGCAGCCATCACGATAGCCTGCATCTGCTCCATTGTGTTGAAGTTGAAAGCTGGGATAGCGTAACCGCCTGCAACAGCTCTCTTGAACATCTCGCGGGTATTCACGAGACCAAGTTCTTTGTAGCTAATCATAACTTTTTGTATTTATAAGTTAAAAATAAATATATGTGTCTCTAAAAACGGTGCAAAGGTACGGAAAAGTTAGGAGTTAGGAGTGATGAGATGAGAGTTTTTTTGCTTTTCGGGGTGCTTTTTCGTGGAGAAAGATAAAAAATCCCCACTTTTGTTTTGTCCGTATGATAAAAAGTCGTACCTTTGCACCGCTTTTAGTTGAAGCATTCAGAGAATTAAAAATATTTTGTTACACCAGCAGTAGTATATTGACTGTATAAAACAAAAACTAAAATGAAAAAAGGTATTCACCCAGACAACTATCGCCCTGTCATCTTCAAGGACATGTCTAACGGCGATATGTTCCTGTCACGCTCCACAGCCAAGAGCAACGAAACAGAAGTGTTCGAAGGTCAGGAGTATCCACTCATCAAGATTGAAATTTCTTCAACTTCTCACCCATTCTACACCGGTAAGGCTAAGCTCGTCGACACCGCAGGTCGCGTCGATAAGTTCATGAACCGCTGGGCTGTGATGAAGAAGAAGTAAGAAGATACTTCAACATAGCACAAAGGAGACTTCACATTGTGAGGTCTCCTTTTCTTATACCCCCACCAAACACAATAAAGAAGCGACATTTACGTTATACAATAATAATATAGGTGTAATCTGTGCAGAAAATGACCAAGCCCCATTTATGGTCTAAAATATATCACATGCCCAGAAGGTTGCGGCAAAGAAACCAATACTACCAATGGTATGTGGTTACCTCAATATGGTCGAAATGGAAGAAAGACTGTGTCTTACCACACTATACACAGGAAATCTCCAATGAAAAGACTTACGGTAATGAAGTTGTGGTGATACACAACGGATGGGGGCATAGCAATGGATTGGCAGACCGATTAAGAGGCATTGTATCCACTTATCTCCTCTGCAAAGAATTAGGTCGGGAATTCAAACTTCTGTTCACACACCCATTTCCGCTGGACTTGTTTCTTCTGCCAAACACATATGATTGGCGTATCGACGAGAAAGACATCAGTTTTTCCTTACAGCAATCACGTCCTATTTTTTTGGAGGTAGGCGGTGAAAGTCGCTGGCAAACCAAAAAGCAAAAGGCTCAATTGAAACATCGTTTGAAGGCAAGCAAGAGAAAACAGGCACACATCTACACCAACGCTCTTTTTGCCTACCATGAGGACTTCAAAGGGGCTTTTCACGAACTGTTCAAACCATCAGAACGACTACAAAGCGCCATTGACCGAGAGTTGGAGAAGTTGGGCAATGATTATGTAAGCGTTTCCGCCCGATTCATGGGTGTTCTGGGTGACTTCGTTGACACGACAGGCGTGGAAGTGCTTTCAAAGGATCAGCAGGATCAACTGCTCCACGCTTGCGTCAAAACATTGGAAAAGATTCACCACCAACATCCCGATATTCCCATGCTGGTCAACTCCGACAGTACCACTTTTCTTGACCATGCTCGTCAGTTGCCATACGTCTATACCATTCCTGGTCACATTCTACATCTAGACGTGACGGAAGGAGCAAGGAGCGAAGAACAACTCTACCAGACTTACGAGAAGACCTTCCTTGATTTCTTCATGATTGCTCACGCCACAGAAGTATATCGGTTGCAGGGACAATGGGTGCGTAGCGAAACAGGATTCCCTTATGCCGCCTCATTGATTTATGGGAGACCTTTCCACGAAGCCCAATTTGTTCTTAGTGATTATCTTCCCAGAAGTTCCCGCAAACTGAAATAGAGGTCTTCCCAGAAACAGAACGTACGATAGGAGCGGAAGGGGTAATGACCTAATTTCCTCTTGAGTGACCATGGGATACGCTGTGGCTCGATAGTCTGCAACATCTGCGTAAAAAGCGCCTGAATTTCCTGATGCTCCTCTGCCTTAAAGGCATCATGATGCAGACGATAGTACCAATAGCAATCAACGACATTGAGCCAGCGATGACGCTCATAGAAGTCAAGTATTGCCTGCTTATCCGTCAATTCAAGTGCCTCCAACTGACGCTTCATGGAAAGATTGGCTGACATATAGTCAAAACGACGAATGGAACAAGCCGTAGTCATGGATGCAGCATGCTTGCGATAGTAGTAACGCCCCTGACTGAGCACCACTTTGGCAGAATTGAGGTAATGCAGACGGGTGGTGTTGTCATCGCTGTAGAGCCGGCAACTGTCATCGTATGGAAAACGTTTGTAGAGGTCTGCTGTTGCCACATATACCCCATGCAAGGACCAATCCAGACTGAGTCGGAAAGCCTCTTCCCCACCCCATTCTGTTTGGGTGCTTCGGATAGGATAAAGTTCCTCTCGTCCATCCTCTTCGTAGTGAAGCATCAACTCCATCACCGCACATTCTGCACCCGTTTCCTCCATAGAACGGCATGTCTGTTCCAACGTGTCAGGCGCATACCAATCATCGGCATCCAACATGGCAATATACTTACCTGTTGCAAATTGAATGCCCAAGTTACGAGCCTTGGCTTGACCACTATTGACAGGTGTCTGCAACACCTGAAAACGTTGGTCTTCCTTTGCATATTCCTGCAAGATGGCATAAGAGGCATCAGTAGAACAATCGTCAATGCAGATGAACTGGCAATCAGTCAGCGTCTGGTTCTTGAGCGAATCCAGGCACTGACGCAGATAACGTTCTGCGTTATACACCGCTGTCAACACTGTCACTTTCGCCATAGCCTTTTCTTCAGTTTAGGAAGGATGTTTGTCTCTTTCTTCAAGACCACAAAAGAGATGAGAGTCGAAGTTATCAGCATCACAACCGTAGCAATCTTCATCCAAGGATTCGCATGAAGAGCGGTCAACACAGCCACAGCGAAGCAGATGAACTGTAAAAGATAGAGTTTTATCTTGCTCACATCCATCCGATAGCCATACTTGATACTATATAATGTATGGATGAGCACCATATCCAAGAATCCTGCCATAGACAAAGCCCAACCAGCACCTTCGAGCCCCCACCACTTGAAAGCAAAAGGTATTGCGATGGCAATGAAAATGTCATAAATCAATTCCGTCAGCATGTACATGCGCGAGTCGCCCTTCGCCAAAGCCAGATAGGCAGTCGGCAAGGTGAGAGCCTTGAAGAAGATGTAGAATGACGCACAAATCGCCATCGGCACAGCATCTACAAACTTGGAAGAGAAGAGCAACGGCACAAGAATTGGCATGGCAAGCACAAAGAGCGTCAGGAGAGGAGCCATGAGCAACGTGCCCACCTCTATCTGCTGATTGATGGTCTGATTCATCCGTTTGGGGTCATGCTGAGAAGCAGAAAGTCTTGGGAAATAGTCGGCCTCGAAAGCCACAAACACAAGATTGGCATAACTGACCGCCAACGTGTAGCCACTGGTGAAGAGTCCTACGTCTGCCAATTCACCAAAACGGAGAATGAGCGTTCGGATGATGTATTCAGCACCCTGTCCAAAGATACCGGCAATGATATAACCGATGCCCAACTTCACCATCGGAATGCCATTCGTGTATTCCTGTTTGGAGAACAGCGACACACGCCAAGGAATCACCTTGTTGGAATAGTGCAGATGAATTGCCAACACAGCAGCGCCAGACAGCACCAGCGAATAGACGATGCCCTCAACTCTCCAGAAATAATAGATGGGAGCGCAGATGACCAGAGTACCAATTGCTCCAAACACAGCAATGACAGCCACCTTCTTCAACTTCTTCAAACCCTTCAGTATCGCCATTTCACCCCCTTGCACCGTCAGCATACACACCACGACAGACAAGAGAGCAAAATGCCAAGTGTAGTCATAACTCTCAAACGTCCAGTAACTGATCTGATGACACAATGCCAAACATACCAACATGCCCAGCAATCCAGTCATCAGACAGAACGTACGCACTGTGCGCACGAAGTTCCTCACCTCCTCCTCCGTACCCTGATCAAAGAGTTCAGCCACATGTTTGACCGCACTGAACGAGATGCCAAAATCCGTAGATTGACTGATGAGTTTGATGGCATTGTTGAAAAGATTGATAATAGCCAACCCCGATGGTCCCAACAACTCCGACACAATCTTGTTTCTCGCCACAGAAACAAGCATCATGATGCCCTGAACGCCACCAAACAACCCCGTGTATTTAATCACATGGTCGTAGGTTGCATCACTCTCTCTTGCAGCATCTATTGCGTTATTTGGGGTATTTTCTGCCATCTTCGATAAAATATCGTGCAAAGATAATGCTTTTTTCTTGAATATTGACTAATTTTGCAGCGAAAACATCGACTTATGAAAATAGTTATACTTGACGCATATACCGTTGACCAAGGCGAATTGACTTGGGATGGGCTGAATGAACTGGCAGAGGTGGAAGCCTACGAACGCACCTCGCCCGATGAAGTGATTGAACGATGCAAAGGGGCTGAAATTGTGCTTACCAACAAGGTGGTGCTCGATGCCTCCGTGCTGAACATGCTGCCACGTTTGCAATATATCGGGGTGCTTGCCACAGGCTACAATGTCGTGGATCTCGAAGTGGCAAGCCGACAGAACATCGTGGTGACCAACATCCCCGCTTACTCCACTGAGAGCGTGGCACAGATGGTCTTCTGCCATCTGCTCAACATCGTCAGTCACGTGGATTATTATGCCATTGAGAACCGCAGTGGCAGATGGACAAACTCACCCGACTTCTGCTATCTTGACCACGACCTCTTTGAACTCAATGGCAAGAAGATGGGCATCATTGGACTGGGCAACACAGGCATGGCGACCGCACGCATCGCCGCAGGTTTCGGACTCCAAGTGCTCGCCTACACCTCCAAGGATGAAGATGACCTCCCCTATGGCATCAAGAAAGCAGATCTCGACACCATTTTCGAGCAGTGCGACATCGTGTCGCTCCACTGCCCCCTGAACGACGACACCTTCCATCTCGTCGATGCCGAACGTCTTGCCACCATGAAACCCTCCGCTATCCTGATCAATACAGGCAGAGGACCCCTCGTGGATGATGCCGCCATAGCCGAAGCCCTCAACAGCGACCAACTCGCTGCCTTTGGTGCCGACGTGCTCACCACAGAACCTCCATCAGCAGACAATCCACTCCTCTCCGCAAAAAACAGTTATCTCACGCCACACATTGCCTGGGCAACACGCGAAGCGAGACAGCGCTTAATCAATATCTGCACGGAGAATGTCAGAGCCTACATAGACGGAGAACCCATCAACCAAGTGAATTGATTATATTCTTCCTGCACTTTCCCACTTTGAGCCTAACGACGTAAGGCTCGAAGTGGTTATTCAGTCATTCACCAACACCTTTCCTTCTGGGGTCATTCCCTCCACGCTGATGTACATTTCCTCACACGTGGAGTTGTTG
>JBGUGM010000117.1:0-8866 GCA_045111535.1 Bacteroidaceae bacterium | reverse complement strand
TCTGTGCGTTCTTGTTGAATGCCCAGTTTGGAGCCGCAACGCTCTTCTTGATGGTCAGAGCCAACGGATTCACCAGTTCTTCGTCGTTCTTCAGGTAGAGCACATCATTGTAAGTGCCGATATTGATGTCTCTGGAGATGGTGATGTGCAGAGTGCGAGTCTCTTCAGGGTCAAGATCACCCATCACACCCTCTTCAATGGTCATCCAATCAGGCATACCTTCGATGGTATAGTCTCTGTGGGCACCACCATGGTTGGTGATATCGACAGTGAAGGTCGTATCATCTTCCTTCTCGGCAGCAATATCAATCAGTTTCTGCGATTCACCCCAACGCACGGAGTTGCGGTCAATGAATGCCGACCACGTGACAGGCTGCACCATCTCATTGCCGTTCAAGTCCTCAATGCCCATCGCCGTGATGTTCACCGTTGTGCGGTCAATGTCCTTCGGCAATTCCTTCAGTTCGAGAATCAGTTCGTTGTCCTTGGTGACGAAGTCGAAACGGAGGTCACGTACAGCACCCTTTGCCTTCACAGGAGCACCGCTCATGCTCTGCTTGTGTGCATCCACCTTACTCGTCGCACTGAAAGCATGATCCGATACGTTCACATACTTTTGCTGTTCAGTGTCCCACTTGTTGTAGAAGTAGTTCATCGTGAATTCCACCTGGGTGCCACTGCCTGTGATCTGCTTCACATCCTCATTGAATGGGATGTATGCCAGGAGTCCAGGCTCTGTACCATTATGACTCACCATCATGCGCTGCTTCACCACGTTACGAGGCAGTGCCATGTCCCAAAGGGTGATTTCGTCGATATAGCCCTCCATGCAGTCATATGGAGAAAGTTGCTCTTCATCACCGGTGGCATTCACCTGACCCAGACGGAACGGTGCGGCACCATACAAAGTGCCGAAGCCCACTGCCTGATCTTGTCCTGTCAGTTCGCCATCCACATAGACGGAAGCCATATTGGCTGGACGATCCACCACGAACGTCAACTGATGCCACTTATCGTCATCATAACTCTTGTTCATCAGGATGGTCGTCGTATCGCAACTGACAATCAGTCTCTTGTCTCTCACACCAATGAAGAGTTTCTCTTGGGCATTAGGTTCGCCTTTCACACCATAACCTGAAGCCATGATGGGGAAGTTATCCTTCGCTTTCGCCTTGAACCACATCGCCAGCGTGTAACTCTTATCTGTCGAAGTGCGCTCAAAGATATCACGCTTCAGTTCATGTGCGAAGTGCTGACCATCCAGTCTGAATGAATAGCCTTCAGGTGTCACCCATTGCGCATTCCGCATAACCAGATTGTTGCCCAATGCCTGATCCTGCAACTTGTCTCCATAACCTTCATCCATCGGATAGTAAGCCACGAGGTTCACTTCATTACCGAGTTTCTTACCAGCCGTCTCCTCAATCTCTTCTTGGGTCAGAACCTTCGCCCACACACGGGTCTCCAACAGATTACCTGCAAAGTCCTGACCGAAGCGTATCTTGCCATTACGTTGGAAAGACGTCAGCAGTGGCTTCTTCACCAACAATTTGTCATTCTGATAGATGCTTATTTGCTTTGACTCATTGTCAACCACCACTACGACACGCTGGAAGTCTATATCCACATTCTCCAGTTTCGCAGATATCGACTGCTGCTTCGTATTATCCTGCTTCGCCCACACAATCAACATCGGGACATCATAATCCTTCATATTCAATCCGATGGAGAAGCCTGCCGAAGTATTATTGTTATAGTCATGCTCAAACAGGGTACTGTTCGTCTTCTTCGAAGCATCAACCTTCAGCATCATATCGACAGTGAAACTCTCGTCCAAAGAACTATATTCTTTTTCCGTTTCCAGATAAGAATCGCTTTCACCTGGCAGATAGAGGTAAGTCGAAGTGCCAATCACACTGTTATTTGGCAAGCCTGTCACCTTGAAGTTGTTGGTTGCCAACAAACGATTTGAATTGATATCCTCATTGAAGACGAGTTTCAGGTCATCACCTATACCAAGGATGCCATTAGCAGGCTTGGGTGAACCAAATATCTGTAAGCGACGCGTGTCCTTGACACCTGAGATGACAGGCGAAACGTTGGTCACGAAATCATTGCCCAAACGGCTATAGGTCACAACACGCAGATCATATCTCTGTTCCACAGGGTCACTGTCGCCATAGAAGGCATGGGTCAGCGTTCCACCTGGCAACATCGCCTTCGTGCCTGTACCTTTCTGGAAGAGACTATCCACATCGTAGTAACTGCACAGGTTCGTCCAACGAGATTCCGATTCAGAACTCTGCTTGTATTGCAGTTCCAGATGGTCGAAATTGCGGAAGTTCACGTCATAACCACTAATCGTCACAGGCATATAATACCTGCCACGCTCGTCTTTCGCCGAATTCGTGTTCAGCACCCACTTGTCCTGTGGCGCAATGACAGCGACAGGACTTGCTGATGGAACGAAGTGGACAGACAGGCTCACGGTGTCAGCCACAGATGGGTCGCACTGTGAACGGAGGGCAAAGCGGATGTTCTCATAGTCATCCAGCAATCCCTGTCCAATCTCCAGCACCTTCACCAGACCTGTGCCATAAGGAACCACGATGGAACGTCCGTTACCGAGCGGTGCACCATCCATCATGAGCGAAGCACCTGCCTGGTTGGTCTTGTCGAGCAGCACGAGGTCAAATGAACCCTCCTGACGCACCGTACCTTCATTGCTCAGCACGAGGTTAAACTTGGCTTTTTCGCCATAAGGCACTCCACTCACCACATGCTTCTCCACAGTGATGCGAGGTTTCTCCACGTAGGCTGTGGCTGCTGAAAGGCGGGTACCCGGTGCATACATCTTCGTCACCTCCTCACCTTCGTAAGGACATCTCGTTGCACCACCAATGGCACGGAAGAGATAGTTGCTCTTTGAGAGTTTGCGCTCTTCAGAAACAGCACTAAACACGTTAATGCCTGTTGCCACTGTCTGCACATCGTGATAGACATCAATGCTCAAGTGGCTGTCGTTCTCCGTTTCCAACTGATAACCACGATAGGTCTTGGTTTTGGTCGAGGATTTATTGTCTGAATTGTAAACGAAATCAAATTTGGGCTGGATACTCATCGAAATCTGTGTACCTCCTGTCTTAATAGAGATGTCGGTAGCACCATTGAGTTTATCCAGCACACCCTTCAACCGATCCATCTTCTCCAAAGCGTCTCCACTGATTTTTTCCTCCTTGTCTTCAACCTGATTAGTGCTGGTGTTCATCTTCTTGTAACTTACCGTCACTGAAGGCTTATCTTCATCTTTACCCCACTTCTTTTCCCAATCCTTCGCCTCCAATTTAGAGTTAACGTAGTCCGAACCGATAGAGATTCCACCATTGAGGACTTTATTGAAGTACTGCATACCTTGTTCGCCACTCCAGTTGGTCACGTCAAATCCCAAAATCGGAATCTTCCAGTCCGTCTCGTTGGACGAATCGAAAGTCTCGTTGTGGTTAATCATCGTACCACCGGAAATGCTGTGGTTCTCCAGATAGAAGTCAGCCTTACTGTCCACATTATAAGGAGTGCCTGGGTTGTACTCCATATCGCCACGGCTGCTTTGAATTTTGTCGATGGCATTGAATGCCAGCACCTTCTCCCACTCATTACGTGCAACCACATATTCCCACTGGGAAATCTTGCGGTTGAGGATGCGGATGGAGTCAGAAGCCGAAACGCGCTCTGCCATCTGTTTCTCCAGTTTGAGCACCTTGACATACTCTGGCGTGATGACCTCGTAGTTCAAACGGTCACGATACTCGTCATAGCGGTCAATGGAGATATAGTCGAGTGAGTCATCGAGATTATCCTGTGCATAGCGTGGGTCATCCTCATCGCGAAGCGAGAAGAACACATTCCGCATGGTGGCATTGGCTTTTGCCTGAGCCTGTTCCCGCGTACCTTTATATATATAAGAGTTGCGCATCGTCCTCAGTTTCGGAAGGAGCATCTCGAGTATATATTTCTGCGAATAGACGAAGTTCGACTTGATCTTCGGACCCACTTGATAATTGTAGTCGCTGATGAGATAGTATGGGATGCCTGCATCAGTCTTGCCTTCGGCAATGAGGTGACATGCCCCATCCTCCTCGGCAAAAAGTCCTGCTTCCTGCAGATAGCGGTAGGTGGCGTCGTTCACAGCACGCACGTTACGGATGGCACTGGCAGCAGCCACTAACTCATAACCACAATACACGTCGGCGTCGGCACCCACATAATCAGGGTCACTACTGGTCTGGATACGCTCGTTCAGTTGAAAATCCACACTGCCCTCGCGTGTAAACTCAAGGCCTACTAACGGAATCGTCTTAGGTGAAATACTCCAATCGGTCTTTGCCGACATCTGTGTACCCATCCATACACCTCCACCTGCTCCTGCGTAGGTACCGGACATGATGTCTGTACCCGACGTCTGCTTCAGTCCCAACGCGAGTGAAACTGATGCACCAAAGTCAAAGGTGAACTCGCTGTGGTAGGAAGTCTCTTTATCCACCCATGAATAACTCTTGCTACCTGGCGGGTCACGCAACACATCCAACACCTCAATGTAGCCATCGGCACTCATGATGTCATCCGTCAGTTTCTGATAACCCATCACAAAGGCTTTCAGGTTCTGACCATCGATGAACTGACCCTCATGCTCCAGCGTCACATCCAGGTGGCGCAAAGCATTCGTGCCCTGCACGTCATAGACAGTGTTCTGTACATCTACCGTGAAGTCAACCGAACCTGTATGCTCACTGAGCACACAGAGGGTGTCATTCTGCACGGCAGCAAAGTCATCGTAGATTCTCACACGTCCACCTCTCAGTGGCACGCTGTCACAGACACCGTTCCTATTGCCGTTATAATAGTAATTCTCTGTCGCTTTCACACGGAAACCGTGCTTGCCAGTCCGCAACACAGGATAACCGAAGGTGTAAGTCTTCGTGTTCTCATCGTAGAGCGGCACGGTGACAGAGCCACCAGCCGTTGAAGACTCCACGTAGAAAGCATCACCCACATAAGGCAGTTCTTCACTGGTCGAAACATTCACCTCAGTGATGGTGACTGACGGCTCAATGCGATAGATGCGGTTGTAGATGGCGTTGTAATTGACTGTTGTCTGTTGAGAGTTGACAGTTGAAGATAAGGTCTTAGTTGCCAGACTGTCAGACAAGTCAAGCACTTCGCTCACCTTGCCCTTCTGGAAGAGAGAAGCATAACCCTTAGCAGACACTTCCACCACTTTATAGCGGACAGGCAACAGACTTGCCTGATACTCACCCGTCTCGGCATTCGGACTAATGATGACGCGATGACGCTCGGTGATGACCGTACTGGTCTTCTTGCCGTCTGCTGTCTCGAAGGCGAGTGTGTCGTACAATACCGTCAAGGCATCGTTCTGCTGATCCTTCACCATCCATGAACGCTGATTGCCCTCCAGTTCGAGCACGATGCGCAGGTCATCACCCAGATTGTTCTTCGAGAGTCCAAAGCCCAATGGTTTCTCACCCTGGTCCAGACCACCCACCACACGTCCAATGGTGTGCACCTTCGTCTGATCCCAGAAGAACACATTGGTCTGGTTTTGATTGATGGGACGTGCCTGACCCTTATTGTCGGCATAGAGTCCACCAAACATAAAGGTGTGTCCCTCCTTCGTCACGGTGAGTTGCTTCGTGTTCTTCTTCACCTTGAAGGAAAAATGACCATCGTTGTCGGAGATGACGAGGTTACCACTCTTATCTATCACATCCTGTCCATCCATCTTGAACGAAGCACCATACACAGGCACGGTGGTCTTCTCATAATAGACATAACCCTCCACATCAAAAGCATCATCGCTGATGAAGTCCTTGTTGTAGAAATCTGTCTGATTCTTGTTCAGATAGATAGGATATTGTTTAGGAGAGAGTTCTGGATAGAGGGCTGTGTGAGGTCGCACGATGTATGGGCGGTCACTGTATTTCACCTGCGAGAAGAGGTAAGCACCCGTGATGGAGGTCTTCACCGTCTCCAACAGCACTTCCTTTCCATCCTGCTCCTGCAGCAACTGCACCTCTACGTCAGCCAGTCCCGTACCGTCCTTGAAAGTGAGGAAACCTGCAATCTTACCTGTAGCCGAGCGACTTCCTGTCACATCATCAGGCACGATGGTGCGCATGCCATCCTTACACTCATAAGAGACTTTGAGACGATAGGTCACCGGCACACCAGCCTCCACTTCATAATCATCATAATAAAGCAACTTCGGGTCAATGTCCAAGTTCTCCCACTTGTCATCGGCACCCTTCCTCAACAACTCCAGTTTCTCTATACGTTGCATATCCAGGCTCCACTGCAAGTGGATGTGGTCATGATACGTATTGTCAGAAGCCGTGAAACGCCCCACCTTCGAGTCGTCAGTCACAGGCTCTACCCTTGCATCAGCACTCACAAAAGGCTTCTCCTGCCGTTTCATCACACCCGCACGGTCATTGGGATAGATGACCAACGAGTAGGAATACTGGGTGCAAGACGAGAAACCCTCATCCACATATTCAGACAGCCCGCTGGCATTTTTGTAAGTAAAGTCATCTGTGATATCAATCTCCGTCTGATTGCTTACCTCCATGCCTCCCTTGTAATAATAGGCAGTACGGATCAGTTTGAGTTTCCATCCTTCTGGCAAGAAACTCTGAACACCATTATTCTCAGAACCAATGGGGAACCACAAGAGTTGCACTTGCCCATCCCCCACATTCATACTACGGGGTTCGAAACGTCCTCCAGAAATGGCGTCACGTTTTTTAGGCATCTCGCTGATGATGGTGTAACCATTCAACTGTCCTACAGTGGCACGCGAAAGACGGTAGCGCACACTGTTGTACTGGTCATTGCCGTAACACCCAAGGGTATTGTCTATATATTCATAGTCACTCTTTCCCTGTTCCAGCACCACCTGTTCCAGCACTCTCCACACATCAGTAGAGTCTGCCTTACTGGTGTCGTACAATTGGCGCTCCACCAGAATCACATCGGTAGGTAACGCATCTGCATGATCGGCATTCGGCACCGTCCATTTCAGCACCGTCGAGCCATTCTCACCCCAAGAGGTCTGAAGATTGAAATCCTTCGGGTTATGGAACGCATTGAGCGTGGCCTGCTTGGGTTGGAGGTCAATGTAGCGGTAAGTATTGTAAGGAGCCTGCGATTTCACCACCACCTTACGGGTGTGGTCAACAGCAGGAATCAACAGCGATAGTCCATCCTCCGATGGCTTGCATTCTGCTGTGACATCCTTGTTTTCAGAACCATCACCCGTTTGTTCTATCACCGAACTCAAGCGAAGTTTCTCACCTGTTGTGTTCGACACCACCATGTTGTAGTACCCGACATTCGTGCCTGTAGGCATGAAGATGGGGTCACTGATGTAAACGTCAGGCATCGCCGTCAGCGTGATGGGACTTCCACCCATCTCGCGGTCATTCAGTTCTGCTCCCCAAGCCACCTTACCATCGATATAGAAAGATGCATCCTTGCCAGCAAACTCCGTAGGATAGAACCAGTCGAACTCAGCCAGACAGCGAACCCTGCCCGTTGGTTTCTTCACCATGAAGACCGTACCTGAATTATTGACCAGATTACCTTTATAAGTCACACCACCAATCGTCGAAGTATGTACATTAAGGTCATTAGTCAGCACCACCACGCCACAATCCTTTCCTTCATTCTCATCGGGTCTGGCTGCACGGGCATAGACATGGGAATAGTTATCGCTTTCTTTTTCTTTGTTGCCATTGTTGTAGAGCATCAAGATTTTGCGCTTCTTATCACCCACTTTCATATAGACCCACGCACCAGGACTCTCGATGTAATAGTTCTTGGCACCAACATCCAGATGCATCACCTTGATGTGAATGCATCCTGATCCGTTAGGAGTGACCGTAAAGTACACAGAAGTGTATTTCGGGTCGAAATAGTCTTCCGCCTTCACACTTTGCGGCACAGTTAGCAGCATCACCGCCAACCACAGCCATAGGAAATGTTTCAAATTTTTCATATTCATAAGGTTTTTGTTGTTTCAATCTCAGTGAATGAACTGAATTAAAAAATATTAACTTTGTGGGCAAAGATATATCTTTCTTTGCAAACCACAAAAAAACAACACTGTTTTTTATTACTTTATGTAAAAAATTTCTTCCATTATGTAAATTTAATACTCAAATGACTTCCACTCATCCATTCACGGAGAAGGAAACAAACAGGGCAGGCACTCGAAGAGTGTCTGCCCTTGCTTTGGCACGGGGTGAGGGACTCGAACCCCCGACCCTCGGTTTTGGAGACCGATATTCTACCAACTAAACTAACCCCGTGTAGGCTGGGGTAGCTCCACCGGGAATCGAACCCGGATCTAATCTTTAGGAGAGATTTGTTCTATCCATTGAACTATGAAGGCATTTTCGAATGCAAAGATACAAATAAATGAAGAATTAATAAATACGATTAAATAAATATTTCATAAATTATGACATTTACAGAATTGTGTAACCAGATATTTGTCAAGGTTGTTAATGATTATCATTTACGTGATGACGTGAATCAGGATATGTTGAACCCATATGATAGAGGAACAATAGAATATGATTTATATGTGAAGACATGGATTGACGCTGTACAATGGCATCTTGAGGATATTATCCGAAATCCTCATATCAATCCTATTGAAGCATTGGAAATCAAACGTCGCATCGATAAAAGTAATCAAGACCGTACAGACTTAGTTGAGAAGATTGACTCATATTTCCTTGAATATTATCATAATGTACATCCATTAGCAAATGCAACTATTAATACA
>JBGUGM010000116.1:0-6092 GCA_045111535.1 Bacteroidaceae bacterium | reverse complement strand
AGCCTGATTGCCGTCAATGGTGTATTGCGGCAACGTGCGCTTGCCCCAGGTGTCTGTGCCTCCCACACCATGCACACTCAAATCAATATTGAGATTGACGAATTTTCCTCGTTGCAGTTCGTGAGGATGACCCACCCCAAGGTCTTCCTCACCGTAATCCCATGCTCGGATGCAGAGGGGTTGACAGCCCTCGATGCGCAGTCTCCTTGAAGAGCCCTCTATCCAAAACCAACGAACATCGCAACGATTACCATTATCTTGCGGATGTACATACTCCGTCATGTAGTCGGAGAGCGGCATCTGGTATCTTCCCATGAAAGCAGAACCCTTGCGGTCAGGATAGTTCTCCCAAGGTCCACGACCATAGTAGTCGATGTCAGTATAGTCGACAGGCAAGCGCATTCTCATGCCGAACTTGGGCATAAGCGGAATATCTGTAGCAGTAGGGATGTAATCCATATTGACCATGATACGTCCCTCTGCCGTAAAGGCATAAGTGAGGGTAAGGTCGGCACCTACGGGCAAAGAGATGTCATAGACAATCTTCAGTGTTGATTCGTCCACCTCTGCACGATAGGAATGTACAGTACGATTCTTCGCCGCATCTTCCCATGCACCCACTCGACGGGCAAAACCAGCAGCACCTTGATTGTCATTCTCCGGTTTCCAGAAATAAGGTTCCAACGGGGCGTGCAGCATCTGTTGCCCATCAACTATCCACGAGGTGATGGCACCTGTATTGTCAATCATAACGGAACACTGATTGGTGGTCACAAGAACACCTCCATCCTCCTGACGTGACTCAGCAGGTGTGCCTGTCAAAGTCGTGGGGAAGGAAGAAGGTTTCGTCACAAATTGTTCACGAGCCACCACGAAACCCTTTTCTGCCCATGCGGTAGCGTTGCGAAGACGAGCCTCAACATAAATAGCAAGTTCGGGATATGGACCACCACCCACCACGGGGGCCTGAATGGAGGGGAAGATGAGGGTGTTGCCCTGTAAGGTAAGATCACCTTTTTCTCTCACCTTGCCATCAGCAAGAAATTCGTAAGTATAATCATACTCACCGATGTCCGTGAACAGGTCACGATTGATGATGCGAACATTACCATCTTCATAGACAAACTTCAAGGGCTGATACACATACTGCATTTCATAATAATGAGGATGAGGGGTGCGATCAGGCGCAATTAAACCATTGATGCAGAAAGGACCATCATTCGGTCTGTCACCAAAGTCACCACCATACGCCCAGAACTCATCTGCATCCTTTTGCAGTTTGGAGGAAGGACGCAACGGTGAACCATCAATGGGCTTAGCAATACCTTGATCCACCCAATCCCACACAGCCAATCCACAGATGCTGGAGTCAGCATACACCACATCCCAATACTCCTGCAAGTTACCCACCGAATTACCCATTGCATGGGCATACTCACGCATCATGAAAGGTTTGTCTGTCACTTGAGCAGCCACCCGACGCATCTCATCAGGATAAAGATAGGAGTCATCATAAATGGCTGAGTATCTGCGGTCACTGTCAAAGAATGGAGGACGAGTTGTGTCCAGTTCTTGCACCTTCTGATACATCGCCTCAATGTTTGGACCCACACCACCTTCATTGCCCAAACTCCAAAGGATGACACAAGGATGATTCTTGTCACGTTGCACCAACGATGCCGCTCTATCCACATGGGCATCTTTAAACTCCGGGTCTTCACCCATCACACGATTTGCATATCCATAACCATGTGTCTCGTGGTTCGCCTCATCCATCACATAGATGCCATAGCGGTCACAAAGTTCATAGAGATATTCACGGTCAGGATAGTGGCTGGTACGCAGGAAATTGACATTCGCCTGCTTCATCAGACGGATGTCCAGTTCGTAGGTGGCATCATCTACATATCGTCCCGTACGGGGATGGTGGTCATGACGGTTCACACCCCGCAACTTCACGTTCTTTCCATTGATCTTGAACACCTCACCAACCACTTCCACCTTCTTCACACCCAAGTGATAGTCGAAATGCTCAATGACCGTTCCACTCTTATCCTGCAGTTCCACACTGAACGGATAGAGGTGAGGCTTCTCTGCTGACCAAAGACGAGGATTCTCCAACGAAAGACTCAAAGCCACCGCAGTTGTGTCACCAGCAGAAAGGCTCTTCACATCACCCACCTGTTCCTGTCCATCCATCTTAAAGACCACTCGCAGGTCTTGAGCGGCTTTCTTGCCCGTCTGACATAGCGAGATGTTGGCATGAACAGTAGCCTTCGTATAGTCATTATTCAGGTCTGCTGTCACCTTGTAATCACTGATATGCGTCTGAGGTCTCACCCACAACTGCACGGGACGGAAGATGCCCGAGAGTCGCCACATGTCTTGGTCCTCGAGATAACTGCCATCACTCCAGCGATACACCTCCACAGCCAAGCGGTTCTTCCCTGCTTTCAGATACCTCGTCACATCAAACTCTGCAGGCGACATCGAGTTCTGGCTATAACCCACCTGCTTGCCATTCACCCACACATACATGGCAGAATGAACACCACCAAAATGCAGGATGAGGTTCTGCTTCAGCATCTCTTTCGTCACCTCCACAATGGTCACATACGAACCCACAGGATTGCGGTTCTCAAAAGCAGTCCAATCCCTGGGTGGTTCATCAGTCACGCTGGGACGGTTCCGCTGAAACGGATAATTCATATTTGTGTAGATAGGCGTACCATATCCCTGCATCTGCCAATTGCCAGGCACCGCAATCTTTCCCCACTGACTCACATCATAGTCCTCCCGATAAAACTCAGCAGGACGTTCCTCTGGATTTCTGCTCCAATGGAAGTACCATTGTCCGTCCAACGACACGATTTCCTTGCACTCCTTCTCCTTCGAAGGCAATTGCAGGGTGGCATGATATGGTAGTTTATTGATGCCCAGCACATGGGGATTCTCCCAGTCATGAGGGCTTTGTGCCGATGCTTTCCCAACAAGGGTCAACAAGGCAACAAGAAACAAAGTAAAGTTCTTTTTCATTGGTTTTGGTTGATTAATGATGCAAAGGTACAATTTTTTCACTACCTTTGCAACTCCAAACGACAATAAACGACATTTCACAGCATGAACAAATGGATGACAACGCTGATTGCCTTAGTTTTTGCCCTTAGCATGCAGGCACAGGACATTGAATATACCCAATCAGATAGTGCGCTGGTGGTGAAACTCTTGGATGTGGCAAGGCATCAACGTGGCACCGAGAACCCCATCTTCTACTTCGGCAAGAAGTTCTTGGGGCTTCCCTATGTGGCACATACCTTGGAATTGGGTGACACCGAACACCTCATCGTCAATCTGCACGGACTCGACTGCACCACGTTTGTGGAAACAGTCGTGGCACTCTCCATGTGTGACCAGCAGAACCAGCGCACCTTCGATGCTTTCTGCAAGAACCTTTCGAAGATTCGTTTCCGGAATGGAAAGATGACCGACTACACCTCTCGACTCCACTACTTCACATGGTGGGCAGAGGACAATGAGCAGTTGGGTATCGTGGAGGACATCGCGCCCAAGACAGCACCTTGGGGGGCTTTCACAGCGGTGCAAACCATCAACATCAACTATATGTCTGCTCATCCCACGTTGTACAAGCAGTTGAAGAATCATCCTGACTTCGTGGCACCCATCCGAGCATACGAGCAAGCCACCAATGGACGCCAGTTCCGCTATATCCCCAAGAAGAATCTGCAGTGGGCACAAAGCACCGACTTGGGTGTTATCCAGGACGGTGACATCGTTGCCATGCTGACTGACAGCGATGGTCTCGACACGCGCCACATCGGCATTGCCTTCTGGAGGAATGGGCGACTCCACCTGCTCCATGCATCAAGCCTCTATAAGAAAGTGTTGCTGAGCGAGGAGACGTTCTACGAATATGAGATGAAACAACCCAAACACACGGGCATCCGCGTGTTTAGATTCAGAGAGTGATGATTTATTGTTTTTCAGGAACAGGTAACAGCCAGTGGGTAGCCGACAAACTCATGGGGCTGATGAATAACGAAGCAGATGTTTTCGGCATGGTCTTTCCTGTCTATGGATGGGGCATCCCGAAGGTGGTGGGAGAATACATTGACGCACACAAGGAGGAAATCAAGGCTGCCCAATATGTGTGGGCTGTGATAACCTGTGGTGATGACATTGGCTATGCAGACACCATTCTCAACAAACGGTTGGAAAGAGAAGTGGATGCCGTCTTCTCTGTCCACATGCCCAACACCTATGTCTGCTTGCCTGGTTTCGACATAGACAAAGACGAGGTGGCACAAGCCAAGGTGCAGGAGACGCTCAAACGCCTCCCTGCCATTGCCGAGAGCATCCAAAACCGAGAACACAAGACCGAGGTGGTGAGAGGTGCTTGCGCATGGCTCAAGACCTATGTGCTACGCCCCCTCTTCAATCGTTTCCTCCTCACAGACAAATACTTCCACACCAACAAGAACTGCATCCAGTGCAAACGTTGTGTGCGTGGTTGCCCATTAAACAACATCACCACCAACGCTGAGGGCAAGATTGTTTGGAAGCACGAGAATTGCACAGGTTGTCTGCGATGCTATCACCGATGCCCCTGCATGGCAGTGCAATTCGGCAAATTCACTAAGAACAAAGGACAGAAGATTCATGATTTCGATTGATAAATTGGGAGTGGAATTCTCCGCTACCCCACTCTTTTTAGATGCCAGTTTTGTGGTCAACCCCAAAGACCGCATCGCCCTTGTGGGCAAGAATGGTGCAGGCAAAAGCACCATGCTGAAAATCATTGCTGGTATGCAGGAGCCCACCTACGGACAGGTGTCGCGACAGAAGGACATCACCATCGGCTATCTGCCACAGGTGATGAAACTGGCTGACAGCCGCACCGTGATGGAGGAGGCAGAGACTGCCTTTGCCCACATCAGCGAGATGCAGGAACGGCTCGATAAGATGAACAACGAGATTGCCCGACGCACAGATTATGAGAGTGAGTCGTACATGGCACTCATTGAGAAGTTCACGCATGAGAATGACCGCTTCACGATGATGGGTGGTGCCAACTATCACGCCGAGTTGGAACGCACCCTGCAAGGATTGGGCTTCCAACGCACCGACTTCAATCGCCCCACAGCAGAGTTCTCCGGAGGTTGGCGTATGCGTATCGAATTGGCTAAACTCCTTCTCCAGAAGCCTGACCTCCTCTTGCTCGACGAGCCCACTAACCATCTCGACATCGGTTCCATCCAGTGGCTGGAGCAATTCTTGGCACAACGCGCCAATGCCGTCATCTTGGTCAGCCATGACCGTGCCTTCATCAACAACGTGACCAACCGCACCATCGAAATCACTTGTCATCGCATCAACGACTACAAGGTCAAATACGACGAATACGTGAAACTGCGCGACGAACGCCGTGAACAGCAGATTCGTGCATACGAAAACCAGCAGAAGGAGATTGCCGACATCAAGCAGTTCATCGAGACCTTCCGCTATAAACCCACCAAATCCAACCAGGTGCAGTCACGCATCAAGATGCTGGAGAAAATCGTACCCATTGAGATTGATGAAGTGGACAACAGCCATCTGCACCTGAAATTTCCACCCTGTCTGCGCAGTGGCGACTACCCCATCATCTGCGAGGATGTGGCGAAGAGTTACGCCAAACAGGTCTTCTCCGATGTCAACCTGACCATTAAACGTGGTGAGAAAGTGGCATTCGTGGGCAATAACGGAGAGGGTAAATCCACCCTCGTCAAATGCATCATGGGCGAGATTCCTTTCGAGGGCAACTTGAAGATAGGGCACAATGTGCAGATAGGATACTTCGCACAGAATCAGGCACAACTGCTCGATGAGAATGTGACAGTGTTCGACACCATTGATCGTGTGGCACGTGGCGACATCCGACTGAAAATCCGTGACATCCTCGGTGCCTTCATGTTCGGAGGCGAAGCATCCGACAAATACGTGAAAGTCCTCTCAGGTGGTGAACGCAGCCGACTCGCCATGATTCGCCTCCTGCTCGAACCCGTCAACCTGCTTATCCTCGACGAGCCCACCAA
>JBGUGM010000115.1:0-4577 GCA_045111535.1 Bacteroidaceae bacterium | reverse complement strand
CTGACGATGAGAGAACGCATCGAACTCATCACCATCACTACCCACGAAGTGGCTAAACACGGAGCAAGGAACAAGTGCCGTCTGACGGCGCAGACGCTCGATAAGACGAGGCATATCCTTCTCAGGATTGAACCCCAAACGATGCATACCCGTGTCAAGTTTGATGTGGATAGGGAAGTTGGTGATACCCTCCTTCTCAGCAGCATAAATCAGTTGTTCCAACAAGTCGAAACTGAACACCTCTGGTTCAAGGCTATAGTCAAAAAGCATCTTAAACGAGGTGGTTTCTGGATTCATAATCATGATGTTGGCAGTGATACCCGCTTCACGAAGGTCTGCCCCTTCGTCAGCCACAGCCACCGCCAAATAATCCACTCCATTGTCTTGCAGCGTTTTGCTGGTCTCCAACGAACCTACACCATAGCCACTCGCCTTCACCATGCACACCATCTTCGTCTCAGGTTTCATGAATCGACGATAATAGCGCACGTTGTTGACCAGCGCATTGAGATTGACCTCCAAAATGGTTTGATGCACTTTCAACGTCAAAAGATCACTCACCTTATCGAATCGGAACCGACGGGCACCCTTGATAAGGATAAACTCATTGCGCAACCGCTCAAACACTTCGCTACGAATCAACCTATCGGTGGTGCGGAACATATAGTGTTCCATGGGGAAGTAATCCGCACATGCCTTCAGTTCATCCCCCACACCAATCACCTTCTCAATACCGCGAGAAGCAGCCATCTGCGCCACCCGTGAATACAGACTCTTTGGTGTTTCTCCGCTTTGAAGGATGTCACTGAGAATTAAGGTGCGATGCTGTTTCTTCGTCTCGGGACGACGAGACATGAAATCAAGCGCTATATCAAGTGACTGAACATCAGAGTTGTAGGAGTCATTAATAAGTGTACACCCATTCTTACCATCCTTCACCTCCAAACGCATTGCTACCTGCTCCAAATGACTCATGCGTTCGCAAAGAGTTCGGATGTCGCCTGAAAAGACGGTCAATGCTGTTGAGAAACATGTAATGGAGTTTTCGATGGAAGCATCATCGATGAAAGGGATGGTGTATTGTCCCAACTGCCCCTCATACTCAAAACGAATAGTTGCATGGTCGTTGTCCTTCTCCACTTGACGTACTTGCAATTTCACTCGTTTCACACCCTCTGGCAAGGTTTCAGCACATTGCAAGATAGTGGGATCCTCAGAGTTGAGCACCAACGTTTTGCAATCCTTGAAGAGTTGCATCTTCTCAGCACATTTGATGCCATAACTCATGAAGTTCTCCTGGTGCGCCACACCCAAATTGGTCATCACACCAATATTGGGCTTAATGATACGTTCCAACTTTGCCATCTCTCCCGATTGCGAGATACCAGCCTCAATAATAGCAAGGTCATTGTGGGAATTGATGAGCCACACACTCAGCGGCACACCCACCTGGCTGTTGTAACTGCGAGGGGAACGGCACACATTGAAATCAGGCGAAAGTACCTGATACAACCACTCCTTCACCGTCGTCTTACCATTCGAGCCTGTAATGCCAATCACAGGAATGTCCAACTTGTTGCGATGATAAGCCGCAAAATCTTGCAAGGCTTGCAAGGGCGACTTCACCATCAAGAAGTTTGCCCCATCCATACCCGATTCAGGGAGGTTCTCCACCACAAAGTTACGCACCCCTCGCCTGTACAATTCTTCAATATACTTATGTCCGTCGTTCTTCTCTGTTTTCAAAGCAAAGAAGAGCGTCTCCTCAGGAAAACAAAGGCTTCGGCTGTCAATCAACAGCCAATTGATTTTCGCCTCTGTTGTTCCTTTTCTCTCTGCGCCGATGACTTGCGCAATTTCATCAATCGTGTACATACTTCAACTCTTCATTTTTCAATTCTTCACTATTGTTCGATGCTGCCGTCGAACCCATTCTTTCGTTGCTTTCGCCACAGCATCTTTTGTTTTGTTATCAAAGTAAGTGTCTTGAAATCGTTGCCAAATGTACTCCACCGCTTGCGCTGATGGATGAATCATATCGTCGGCATAGAAGCGGTAGTCACGCAGTTCGTCCATCATGATTTCATAAGAGGGGAAATACTCCACACCCATCTCATTTACTGCTTGCAACAGAATGCCTTTCGATATTTGATTCACGTGATAGCCATCTCGCTTGTGACGGATAGGACTGACCGTGAAGAGAACTTTCAACTTCGGATTCACGCTCTCTAATAGTTGCAGGAGCATCTGCCACTGGTCAACGATGTCGTATGCCGTCAAACGTTCTCGCACAAAGAGACTGTCCGGCTGTTTGTGGCAGTTAGCAACCAACATGCCCGTCTCCTTCAAGCGATAGATGATGGCTGTACCCAACGTGACAATCAGAACATCTGCATCACGAAGGAAATCTGCCACACGATGGGTGGTTTCGTTCATCCTCGCTACCACCGTAGCGACATCGACGGAAGAGAAACTGCTGTGATGCAACCATGAATGCCACACTCCTTCCACATCCTCAAAAACGACGTTCCCCGACATCGACACTTCCTTTTCACTCAGCGCCCTTAACAGGTTGACAGCAATGCTGGCTGGGTTGTAGAGCGTGCCAAAGGGATTGACCATTGCGTCAAAGCCCCCTCGCACCATCTTCTCCCCTATTTCATCGGCAAAGCACGAGCCCACCAGCAGCACTTTTGCGCCAGGTTTTATCTTCCATTCCGACTGAGGAATGTCTATATGGGTCATCAGTTCCATTAGCAAGCATCTTTACGCAATCTATGCGCCAAGATTCTCAATCTCCGTAGTATGAGAATTCTTCTTTCGTACCATCAGCCTTCGTAAAGGTACCTCCATAGGATTCGCCACAATGAACGAGTTCGTTGTTTTCATCGTATTCGCCTCCACTACTATATTGACCTTCGTAACGACCCACAAAAGCCTTGGTTGCAGGATCATATGCATCAACAACAAGATTCCCTTCTATATCTTCAGAGTAACCGCCACCTTCTACAGGTTCTTTCTCATCCTTGGTTTGTTCGTAACTGACCAATCGGAGGACATAGATGGTGTCCGTTGTACCAAGATTGTCTTGAATGAATCTGCTCTCATTACCCTCGACAATAAACATCCTATAACCTCCATCTTCATTAAAACCTGCCACCAACCAGGTGGTGATATTACCCTTGGGGGCAGGCGCATTGTCCAACGTACGTGGCAATTCAGAAGAAACAGAATCGGAAGCCACAGTTACAGAATCGCTATCAGAGAGGGCTTCTGTAACAGACTTTGCCATCTCCTTGCAAGAAGTGGTGCCACCAAGAACCAGTGTGGCGACGATGGTGGAAAGCACCATCAAAAAGGTCTTCTTCATATTCATAATTAAGCTTTTGAGTGTTCAACAGGGACAAAGGTACACATTTTTAAATAAAAGAGCCTCATCTTTTGCCGAAAAAGTCGTACCTTTGCACGCAAATTCGAATTTCGGAAGAAATTCATCACACATTCTCGCTCAATTCAAATACAAAAAATATCAGTTGATTATGGCAAAAAAAGCACTTTTGATGATTCTCGACGGTTGGGGAATCGGTGACAAAAGCAAGGGTGACGTGATTGAACAAACACCCACTCCTTACATGGACTACTTGAACGCAAACTATCCTCACTCTGAGTTGCAGGCTTCTGGCGAAAACGTGGGTCTTCCCGACGGACAAATGGGTAACTCGGAGGTGGGACACCTCAATATCGGCGCTGGACGTATTGTCTATCAGGACTTGGTGAAGATTAATCGCGCCTGTGCTGACAACTCCATCTTGGAGAATCCTGAGATCAAGTCAGCATACGGCTATGCAAAGGCTAACGGCAAGAGCGTTCACCTGATGGGCTTGACCTCAACAGGTGGTGTGCACTCTTCATTTGACCACATCCTCAAACTCATCGACATCGCTAAGGTGTATGGCATTGAAAACTGCTACGTACACTGTTTCATGGATGGTCGTGACACCGACCCAAAGTCTGGCAAAGGCTTTATTGCTGACTTGCAGAAGCACATCGACGAGGCAGGTGTAGGTGCAATCGCTTCAATCATTGGTCGTTTCTATGCAATGGACCGTGATAAGCGTTGGGACCGCATTAAGGTAGCATACGACCAACTCGTGCATGGCAAAGGCCGGGAGGTGGCTGATATGGTGGAAGGCGTACAGTCTTGCTACGATTCTCACACCGAGGAGCACAAGAACACGGACGAATTCATGGAGCCACTCATCAACTGCAATGTGGATGGACGCATCAAGGAAGGCGACGTAGTAATTTTCTACAACTACCGCAATGACCGTGCAAAGGAGTTGACGATTGTGCTGACACAAAAAAATATGGAAGAGCAGGGCATGAAGACCATTCCAAATCTTCAGTACTATTGTATGACTCCATACGACGCTTCGTTCACAGGTGTACACATCCTCTTCCCAAAGGAGAACGTGGAAAATACTTTAGGAGAATACATCGCATCGAAGGGCTTGAAGCAGTTGCATACGGCTGAAACTGAGAAATATGCACACGTGACCTTCTTCTTCAATGGTGGT
>JBGUGM010000114.1:0-10206 GCA_045111535.1 Bacteroidaceae bacterium | reverse complement strand
ACACAGTGGGCTTACCTTCCATGTAGGTGAGTTGTCGCTGTGATTTACGCATTTTTACAAGTCCCATGATATTCAATTTGTTTTAAGGGTTAATAATGATTTTGACTACGGACTACTGACAACTGACAACGGAGATTTTCCAAGCCGGCATAGGATCAAGACTGTTGTCTGTTGACTGTGGTCTGTTGTCTTTTCTCGCTGCAAAGTTACGACATAAAAAAGGTGGGTGCAAGTTTGTTAAAAGAAAGTTGCTTTTCCTTTAACAGGTTAAAAAAACAGCCGAAAATCTTGCACTATTCCGCAAGGAAAAGAGCCTTTGCAGGCGACATGCACGTGTCTTTGCGGAGGAGTCAAGCAATTCTTTATGGAGGTCTCAGCATAGTGGCTATGAAAAGGTAATTTTAGTAAATGGTAAATTTGGTAAATCTCGTGTACGGGAGTATGCGCGTAATAAATATATATATAATATATAATAAATATATATAAATATATTTATTTACAGTACTCCCCCTATTAGTAATCCCCCAAGCCAACCTGCGAATGACTAAAATTACCATTTACTAAAATTACCTTTTTTACTTTTCCCAGTCCACACCGCGCCAACCCCAAAATTTTTTTTCATGATAACACAAAAAAATCTTGTGTTTTTCTTTGTCATGTCACCATTAATTCGTACCTTTGTACCGTAAAAAGATTGCTACTGTATTTTACAAGCCTATCCATTACAAACTCGTAGTTACTATCCTATTTTTTAACAAAATAAACTAACTGTTTTATGCAAAGAAAAAAGATTTGGGCAAAAGTGTTGATGACACTACTTGCCGTGCTCACCTCCGTGGGGGCTTGGGCACAAACACCTCTGCTGACATCGGGCAAATGCGGCGTGGGTGATGACCACGCTGGTGTTCTCTGGTCATTCAACGAGACAACCAAAACGCTGACCATCAGCCTTGAAGACGGCTACACCAATGGTATAATGGCTAGTTGGCAGAAGAACTATGGGTTTACGGGCTACTCAGCCTATGAACCTGCTCCATGGCGCAAGTACACCGACCACAATGAAGTCTTGCACAATGGCCCCGATGACCTGATTGAGCACGTTGTGGTGGAGGAGGGTGTCACACGAATTGGTGATTATGCCTTTTATGGCCTTTCCAATCTGAAGGACATCACGTTGGCTTCCACCGTTAGAGATGTCTGGACTGCTGCCATGAAAAGTTGCCCTAAGTTGACATCGGCGGTCTGTCTCTGTCCCGCCTACATTAGTGGCCTCACTGAAGCCTTTGACGACAGCGACCAACTCACCATCTATGCCATCAAAGCCGCAGTGTATAGTTACCAATATAACTTACGTGATGCCAATTTTGAGGGCTTCCTGCTGACAGGAAATGGCTACAAGGCAACCCCAAAAGAGGCGACTCGTGAGTTGCTGGATGTGCAGAAGGGTGATGGATACGATTCATATTGTACATTAACGCTCAACGGCGACCATACCGCCACCATCAATGGGAAGGACTACACCATCAAGAGTGGTACAGAATTATCAGCGTCTTATTACAATGGCGTGATCAAGGAAGGCACAACGAAACGCTTGGATTTCAATAAAGTGACGGAAACGGGTGATTATCGCTACAAAGTCAATGTCGAGGATGTGTTTGCTGACGAAGCCAATGAAGACGTCAATTCTGACCTCTTCACGGTGGTCAGTTCTCCCGCCAGCGGTGAAGGCTGGGCATTCAATATCGACAAGGCAACTCTGACCATCAGCGGCAATGTGACAGGAGAACCCTGGAAGCCTTTCGCTGGCAACATCCAAAACGTCATTGTTGAGAAGGGTGTCACAAAAATGCCTGAAAATGCCTTTACTGACCAAGACGCATACGATGATCTTCGTCGTGTCTTCTTGCGCAGCACTTCTGTGGTGGCCCTGAATGGTGCGTTTGGTGAAAAATATAAAGACTGGGATGACGAACTTGGTAAATACGTGGAAAAAGACCATTTATGGTGTGACATCCACGTGCCCAGCAGCGTTCTGGCCAATTACCAAGAGACCTGTGCTTCTTGGCTGAAAGATACCCCCTACGAATTCCTTGCATACGATTTTTCCGTCACGCTTCCAGCATCGGGCGTCATGACCTTCAGCAAAGACTTTGGGTGGGGGTACAAATTTGGACTTGATTTCTCCCATGCTGAAGGATTAAAAGCCTACTACGCTGCAGGATTCGTCCCAGCCACAGGAAAAGTGATCATGGAACGTGTGAAGACAGCGAAGGATGGCGAGGGCTTGGTGCTGAAAGGTACACCCAACACCACATACACCATCGAGAAAAGTCCTGCTGACAACAAGGTGGATAATCTGCTGGAGGGATGTAACGATGACGTTGACCCAACAGAGTATGGATCTTCTTGGACTTACCTGTACCTCGACGGCACCGAATTCAAGAAATTCACAGAATCCAAAGATCTGGAAGGCCAGGCATACCTGGAACTTAGGACTAAAGACTATGCAAGTGCCACAACACCCATCACCATGTTCTTCAGCGACGAAGAAGTCTTGACAGCGGGTGTCGTCAATGGCAATTGCTATTGGTCTTACGACGCTGACACCAAGACCCTGACCCTTAGCGGGGATAATGCAGATACAGGTGGTTTCGCCCAAGAGTATGACCCCGACTCATCCACTAAACCTGCCCCATGGCGCACTTGGAAGACAGAAGAGGGTGTTATGCACATGGGCATTGACGATGGCATCGAGCACATCGTGGTGGAAAATGGCGTCGGAAGCATCGGTAAGTATGCCTTCTACGGACTCAAGAATCTGGAGAGCGTTTCGTTGGCGCCTTCTGTGGAGAGTCTCTACGATAATTCTATGCAGGGATGCCCCAAACTGAAGACGGTGGTATGTGCATATTGGGGTGGCATTCTGATATACACTAATGCATTTGGAGACAACTACAGCGTTGCCAATGTGGGTGAGACCTATTATGTGCCTAATTACCAGATAGAATACTACAAGAACTGGTTCAAGGCTTTCAACAACGTCAAGGTGGAAGGCTTCTCTCTGAGTGATGGTACGCTGAAAGTGGACTTCTATGAAGACCCGCTGACATGGAAAACCGACCACTATACAGGCGAACTTTCCATGATTGGGTATTACGAGGCCTGGATTGAAGGTGCCAAGGCGACCATCAATGGCACGGTCTATACTTATGAAGACGACATAAATTTATATGGTATCCCTGCCCGCTACCGAAAGGACAACCAAGATACTGACCTGAAAGAGAAAGAAGTGACAGAAGCGGGCAAATATTATGTGAAAGTGACTGTTGATGGCTACTTTGCCGATGAAGCCAAGAACACAGCCATCTCGGAGCACTATGCCGACATCTATGTGGCAGCCACCAGTGGTACAGGCTGGAACTACGACCGCAAACACCACGTCCTCACCATCAGCGGCAACGTGACTGGCGAGCCCTGGAAAGAATTCAAAGACTACATAAGAAGTGTTGTGGTGGAGGAAGGTGTCACCCAATTGCCTGAGAAAGCCTTCTACGGTTATAAAAATCTTGGCTACAATGGCTATGTCCTCATCAAAGGTGCTGGCGTGGATCTGAACAAGGCGTTCCTTTATTGGGATGATTGGGACGAAGCAGAATACCTCATCACCAATATCTACGTACCTGCCTCCAGTGTGGCAGACTACAGCACGGAATATGCGTCCTATATGTGGGAATCTGGCGCTGAATTCCTCTCATCCGATATCAGCATTGACATCACGAGCGCATCAGAAGGCATCAGAACCTACAGCGATAATGTTGCCCTCGACCTCTCTGCCTGCGAAGGGCTGCAGGCTTACGCCATCACAGGCTTCAATGCCACCACTGGTGCCCTCACCCTCAAGCCTGTGACGAAACTGGCTACCTATGGAGGTTACTTGCTGATGGGCAATACGGGCACCTACACCGCAAAGGTGACCGCTGGCGTTGACAAGGAGGAGGACAACATGCTCACTAGCGACGATTATGTTAATCCTGAATATACAGATGAGGGTGTGACATATACCAGCCTCATCCTTGCTGGCACAGGTGCAAATCGTGGATTCCACCCAGTGTCTGAAATTGGTGCCCTTCCCAACCATGTGGCATACTTGAGCATTAAGAAGGATGACTTCGATGCATGGAAGAAGGCACATGGCGCAGCAAAGATTCAGTTTGAGTTTGAAGACGCTGAGCCAACAGCCATCGAGGAGGTGACAACAGACAACGCACAACAGACAACTGACAGTTGGTACACGCTGAGCGGTGTGAAACTCACAGGCGAGCCAACCGAAAAGGGTGTGTACATCCATAACGGGAAGAAAGTTGCAATCAAATAAAACAAGATAGAACAATGGAAAAGAAAATATATCTGAAACCACAAACAGAAGTGGTGAACATCCGACTGGAGTCCATCATCGCCACCTCACCTGCTGTCTTCAGCGACCCTATGCCGCCAAGCAGCGCAGGCATCAAGATAAATACATTCGATGACGAGGATTTCGATAACCTCACCGACTTCGACATCAACTCTCTCCTGTTCTAATCAGACAGGCAGGAACATATCAAGCAGACACCCACAAGGCTCACCGGCTTTGTGGGTGCTTCTGTATATTTATAAAAATAATTACGAAATTATTTTGTTCTTCTCTCGGTTTTCACTACCTTTGTGCCCTAAACATGATGAAAAGATGAGATACGGAGTAATTGGAACGGGTGCCATTGGTGGCTACTATGGGGCGAAGTTGGCGCAGATAGGCAAGGAAGTGCATTTCCTTTTCCATAGGGATTATGACTATGTGAAGGGGCATGGCTTGCAAGTGGATTCGTGCGATGGCAGTTTTCATTTGGACAACGTGAATGCCTATCAGCGTACCGTGGATATGCCGCAGTGTGATGTGGTGTTGGTGGGGTTGAAGTCGGTGAATAATCATCTGTTGAAAGACTTGCTGCCTCCATTGCTGAAGGAGGACACGCTGGTGGTGTTGATTCAGAATGGCATCGGTGTGGAGGAGGATGTGCAGAAGATGTTCCCCGGGGTGCAGTTGGCGGCTGGATTGGCATTCATCTGTAGTGCGAAGACGGAGCCAGGCAGGGTGAATCACCAGTGCTACGGCTATATCAACATTGGCAACTACTCGTGCAAGCAGCAGGAGAAGATTGATGGGGTGGTGAGTGACTTCCGTGAGGCTGGTGTGGATGCCAACGAGGTGGAGTATCTGGAGGCACGTTGGAAGAAGGCAGTGTGGAATATGCCGTTCAATGGCATGACGGTGGCGCTGAACACGCAGACGGACATCCTCTTGCAGAATCCGAGCACGATGCAACTCATCAAAGATCAGATGATGGAGGTGATTGAAGCGGCACAGGCGTGTGGGGTGAAGAATATCGACGAGACGTTTGCGGAGAAGATGATTTACAACACGCTCCACATGACACCTTACTCGCCGAGCATGAAACTGGACTTCGAGTTTAAGCGCCCGATGGAGACGTATTACCTCTACACACGCCCTATTGAGGAGGCGAAAAAGGCTGGCTATCAGATGAGGAAACTGGAGATGCTGGAGCAGGAACTGAGATTTTTGGAAGAGACACGCCCATGATCACGACGATTATATTTGACTTGGACGGCACGTTGATGAATACGCTGGATGACTTGCACGAGAGTGTGTCGTATGCGTTGCGTGAGGCGGGGTTGGAGCCGATTCCAAAGCAGGATACACGGAGGTATCTGGGTAATGGCATCAGGAGGTTGGTGAACCAGAGTGTGGAGCAGAGTTGCCCGGGGGCTGACGAGGCGTTGAAGGACAGGGTGTTTGAGACGTTCCGTGCCTATTATGTGGCACACTCGATGGACAAGACGGCTCCGTATGAGGGGGTGAAGGAGATGCTGGGGGAATGTAAGCGGAGAGGATTCCATACTGCCATTGTGAGCAACAAGTTGGCTCCTGCGGTGAAGGACTTGCACCAGGCATTCTTTGCTGACAGCATCGAGGTGGCGATAGGGGAGAAGGAGGGCATCAAGCGGAAGCCTGCCCCTGACATGGTGGAGGAAGCCATCCGTGAACTGTCGCAACTGCATGGGAGGAGAATTGAGAAGTCGGAGTGCATCTATGTGGGTGACAGCGAGGTGGACTTGAAGACTGCGGAGAATGCAGGACTGCCATGCATCGCGGTGAGTTGGGGATTCCGTGACAGGGACTTCCTCGTGGAGCAGGGTGCGAAGAGAATCATTGACCAACCGGAGGAACTGCTGAACTCTAATCTGTAAATTCTAAACTTTATTATACACTAAACTTTATTAAAACTTATGAGAAAACTAACATCTATTTTGACTATTGCCTTTTTGGCAATCAGCGTATGTGTATGTGCACAGAACGCGAAGAAGGGGAAAGTGCTCGTGGCTTATTTCTCTGCTTCTGGTAACACGGAGGCGGCTGCCAAGAAGATTCAGGAGGCTGCCGGTGCTGAACTCTACAAGATTGAACCTGAGAAGCCTTACACGAAGGAAGACCTTGACTTCCGCAACCGCCAGGCTCGTTCTGTCGTGGAAATGGGTAATCCTGCTTTCCGTGAGAAACTGGGTGGCAAGCCTGTGGACATCAAGAAGTATGACGTCATCTATCTGGGCTTCCCCATCTGGGCAAACCGTGCCCCCAGCATCATCCTCTCTTTCTTGGAGTCGCAGGATTTCAAGGGCAAGACGATCATTCCTTTTGCCACTTCAGGCAGCAGCCCTATCGACAATTCGGTGAACCAACTCAAGGCTGCTTATCCCGAACTGAACTTCCAGGCTGGCAAGCGCATGAACAATGCCACAGACGCTGAGATCAAGGAGTTTGTGGGGAAGAAATAAGAAATGAAAAAATAATCAATAACCTTAAAAACTTAAACTTATGAGAAAGATTTGCCAAGTATTGGGCTTTGTTGCCACGATGTTGTTGGCAAGCCCTGCTGTTGCTCAGGACAAACTGTTGTTTGACCATCTTGCCATCGGTGCTGAGGTGGGTACAACGGGTTGGGGTTTTGAGGCTGCGATGCCACTGACCCAATTTGTGACTTTCCGAACAGGTTTCACAACCTTGCCCCGCTTCAATGTCAAATTTGACATCGACTACAAGACGAAGGGTGAGCAGAAGAATGTGGATGTGAGTGGACGTGTTCACATGACGGATTATAAGTTCCTGGTGGACATCTATCCCTTCAAGCACAGTTCCTTCCACGTGACGGGTGGTTTCTATGCTGGTTTGCCTGACCTCGGTACGGTGCGCAACGTGGAGCCATTGGAAGTGGACGAAGGCGAAGGTCTTGAGATTGGTGATGTGTTCGTGCGCCCAGATGAGTACAATACGGCACACCTGAAACTCCAGACCAAGAGTTTCAAGCCGTATGCAGGATTGGGCTTTGGACGCCCCGTGTCCACCAAGCACAAGGTGAGTGTGGCATTTGACCTCGGTGTACAGTTCTGGGGAACACCAGCCCTGAAGGTGTATTCACCTGATGAGCAGGGATGGATCAAGATGAAGAAGGATGACATCGAGGACAAGGACTTCCATGATGCTGTGAAGATCATCAACAGAGTGAAGGTGTATCCTGTGCTCAACCTCCGCATCTACTGCAATGTGTTCTAAGAAAACGAAGTAATAACCCTAAATACTAAAACAACATGAAAAAGAATTTATTTTATCTGTCCATGCTTGCCATCGGTTTGGCATTTACAGCATGTAGCACAGACGGTGATGATGTCACTGTGGCAAACCAGTCAGCCACATCATCTGCTGCCCCAGCATTGAGCCAGAACACGAGTGAGTCATGCACCTACACCATCAGCGATGAAGATGCTCCTTTCAGTGAGATGTCCATCCTCGATGGGAACAAGGTCATCTTGACCCTGAACCAGTCTGCACCTGCTTCGGAAACCAAGAGACGTGCGCCAAGTGAGAAGAAGGATTATATGGTGGGCACTTACACGTTCGACGGCAATCTCAACACCTACACCATCATGGATGAGGAAGGTGAGGACTACTGCACCGTGGAGGTGGTGAACAAGGAATCGGGTAAGAAGACTGTCCTGAAGGTTCACCTGATGAGTGCCAGCGAAATCGAGGACTTTGAGCAGGAGTTTGAGGCTGACGAAGTGGAGAAGATGCCAAGTAACGACATCACTCAGAAACTCTGCCGCGAATGGAAGGTGATGAACACACGTCTGCGCCACAAGGACGGTGTGACTGCCGTGAAGCACTTTGAAGACCCTGCAGAGGCTGCCAGCCTGAATGCCATCCTCGACTATGCGAAGACAGTTGCCACCATCACAGAAAAACTGGATGAGGGTACTGCCATCACGAGCATTCAGTTCACGGACGATGGCAAGTTCTGCCTGTTCTTCAAGAATGGCAATCACTACATCGGAAAGTGGAGTTGGTCAGATGTCAGCAAGGGCTACATCGATTATGAGTGGGATGATGAGGAGATGGGTAACAAGTTCATGAAGGATGGACAAGCCATCTTCGATGTAAGAACCTACAAGCAGGTGAACTATTATGTCCTCACCATGGCTGCTCAGATTGTGGAGACCAACAAGACCTACAAGGTGGAACTCTCCTTCTACATGAACGAGAAGTAAGACAAAAAGAAAGGGAAGAGCGTTGAACTCTTCCCTTTCTTTATTTAATGCTTGCCACTACCTCGATTTCTACCAATGCATTCTTTGGCAGTGTTTTGACAGCCACTGCGGAGCGCGCTGGATAGGGTTCTGTGAAGAACTCGGCATAGATGCTGTTCATCTCGGCAAAGTCATCCATATTTGCCAAGAACACCGTGGTCTTCACCACTTTCGACATGGATGTCCCTGCCTCTTCCAAGATGGCTTTCACGTTGTTCAAGGACTGACGTGCCTGTGCGGCAATGCCCCCTTCGGGGAACAAACCTGTCTGAGGGTCAAGACCCAACTGACCGGATGTAAAGACAAACTCTCCTACCTGAATGGCTTGGCTGTAGGGACCAATTGCCCCTGGAGCCTTCTTTGTGCTAATCGCTTTCATGAAAAATTTGTGTTGATGATGGTGCAAAGGTAAGGAAATATGTTGTATCTTTGCAAAAAATTCTAACCAATATACTTTTATGATACGTAAAACCTCTTCTTTCATCCTTTTTCTGCTCTGTTGCCTGACCTCTGGGGCACAGCAGATTTATGACTTACCTCTCTCCAAGCCTGTCACCAACGATACGGAGCAAGTGACGGGTGAGGGTGTTCGAAAAAACATCACGGGAGTGGTGAAGCCCACCATTCAGGTGTTCCTTCCTGCTGCTGACAAAGCCAACGGGTGTGCTGTCATCCTTTGTCCAGGTGGTGGCATGAGAGCCCTCTCGTGGGGTTCGGATGTGGAGCAGATGGCTACCTTCCTCAATGAACGTGGCATTGCTGCTATCGGTTTGAAGTATCATCTCAATGCAGGAAACTCTTTCCCACGTGGCATGCAGATGCCCCCGATGGTGGATGTCACCCACCTTGAACGCTTCCCCCAAGCGGATGCCAACCCCATGCATTATCCCGCAGGAGATTCCATCCTGCAACTCGCCTCTGATGATGCCAAGGCAGCCATCCGTCTGGTGCGTCAACATGCCCAAGAATGGCATCTGGACACCCACAAGATAGGTTATCTGGGCTTCTCCGCAGGAGGTGGTGTGGCGATTGCTGCCACGATTCAAGCCTCAGACCCTGCAGAGCGTCCCGACTTCCTCTGCACCAACTTTGGTCCCTCCCTCATGCCTGTCAAGGTGCCCAATCCTGCACCTCCACTCCTCATCATGACCCGTGCCGACCACCAGAATGTCGCCGCAGGTCTCGTCAACCTCTTCCTCGAATGGAAGAAGGCAGGAGGTAATGCCGAACTCCACCTCTATGGTGACGGTACAGGCCCCTATACCCTGATGCCTCAAACAGGACGCACCACTACCGAAGCATGGAGCCAGCAGTTCCTGTTGTGGTTGCAAGCACACTCTTTCACTCAAAAAGTTGGCGATAAATAAAATTTGTTGTACCTTTGCAGTCGCAAAATCAACAAATAGTGATCATGATGAAAAAGATTACAATCATGAGCCTCGTGATGATAGCGATGCTCATGATAACATCCTGTAGTAAAGATGATGATGTCACGAATGGTAACCAAGG
>JBGUGM010000113.1:0-1683 GCA_045111535.1 Bacteroidaceae bacterium | reverse complement strand
CCCCCGCTTTGCACATACTCCGATGTTATCAACATCGGACTTCCCTCCGTAGGGAGGGAGCCGGAGCGCGAAAGGCATGTTAATTGTTAATTGTTAATTCTTAATTGTTAATTAGTTAGCCAAGCTTCAGCTTGGCTTCTATCTCCTCAAACACATTTTTGTCGTTCGTCAGTTTGAAAGGATCATCCTGACTGAACCACCAGTCATTATATGGCAAGCGGACGTGACGCTGGAGAGTCTTATTGAACTTCGTGCGAGCAAGTACGCCCTTCAGAATCTCACCAATGCGAAGGATTCCGTCATATCCCACAGGAATATGCTCGTCACCCAAAGCGAAAGTTGGCACTCCAAGATGTCCTGCAACAGATGCCAGACCAGGATGGCGGATAATAAGGAAATCTGTCTTCGCACGCTTCAGGAGCTGTGGCAACTGGAAGGCACGTGTTTTGCTGACCGTATAGTGAGGAATGTCACCATATGATTCAACCAACTCCTTCAATGTGTCCTGATTCTTACCAGCACCATCATAAACCGGATCATGATGGAACACAAGGGCTGCCTCATTCTTTATGCCAAGCTCTGCCAATACGCTGATCAGTCCATGAGCATATGCGGAACCTGTAAGCACCATGCCGTACTTACCTTTGAAATATTCACGATACTCCTCCAGTTTAGGAGCGATGCGCTTATGTTCGCTTTCAATAAATTCCTCTACTTCCTTCTCTTTGCCAACCACTTTTGCAATGGCTCTCAACCATGCATCCGTACCCTTGATACCATAAGGCTGTGGGGCATCAATCTGTGGCACACCGAACTGGTCTTCGAGGGCTGCCCCCATGTAGCCGCCAAGTGTTTCACAGAATGTTGTGGTGGCTACGGCTTCGGAAGCCTGACGGATTTCCTCATACGAAGCACAATCCAGAAGATAATTAACTCGCAGACCAAGCGGTTTCAATAGGTCTGTGAACCAGTCCGTTCCCCAAAGAGCAACGATGTTAATCAAGTCCTTCTGTTTCTTCGTTGGATGTTTTTCAACTATTTGCCTCAAAACACCATGGAATGCCACATCGAAACCAGTGCTCCAGTGCTTGCTTCTGAATCCCTCGCAATGCAACGGAATAACAGGTACGCCAACCTCAGGTTCCAGTTCCTCGGCAACGCTGTCGATGTCCTCACCTGTGATGGCGGTCGCACAAGCCATGGCAATGAAGATAGCCTTCGGATTGTAACGCTCCTTGGCAATACGGATTGCATCCCGAAGCTTGGCACTACCTCCGAACACCATGTCTTTTTCCTGCAGGTTCGTGCTTATGTTCAATGTGTTCTGCTGGGGCTTGCCACGACGTGCAAGACCCATGTGCATGGTAAGGTTGAACTTTGCATCCTCACTACTACACCCTATCGGTGCATGGTTGATTAAGACGCAGTCGGTAAGGTTTCCAATCTGACATTGCACTATTGCATTGGAGCACATCGTCTCCTGATTCAACGGACTTTGTAATTCACAAAGGCGACAACCTTGTCCTGCCCCCTTGCAACCACCATGTTTCTTTATGCTTCGCTCGTCGTAAGCAGACTGTTCAATAAGCTGTTTCGCCGAGCCATCCCACCCGATAATCGTCCCGAGTCGCAACTCACGATTCTTTACGGTGGTCATATTTAGATTTATTCTATTTGTCATAT
>JBGUGM010000112.1:0-1644 GCA_045111535.1 Bacteroidaceae bacterium | reverse complement strand
CCTTCACGGTCACAGCAGGGTCAATGAAGTTGGCAGTACCTATCTCAATAGCAGAGGCACCCGCCAAGAAGAACTCAATGGCATCCTTCGCATTCATGATACCACCCAAACCAACAACAGGGATATTCACCGCCTTTGCCACCTGCCATACACAACGTACAGCCACTGGTTTCACAGCAGGTCCCGACATACCACCCGTCGCAATGCTCAGCACAGGTTTGCGCTTCTCAATGTCGATGACCATACCCATCAATGTGTTGATAAGCGACACAGCATCTGCACCTGCATCCTGTACTGCCAATGCTATATCAGTAACAGAAGTGACATTAGGTGACAGTTTCACAATCAAAGTCTTATCGTAAGCCTTACGAACTGCCTTCACAACTGCAGCAGCACCTTCAGTCGTCACACCGAAAGCCATACCACCCTGCTTCACGTTCGGGCAAGAGATGTTCAGTTCAATGGCAGGAATATTCTCCAGTTCGTTCACACGGGCAGCACACTCCGCATAGTCTTCGGGAGAGGAACCGCTCACGTTCACAATCATGTTGGTCTTGACGTCCTTGATTTCGGGATAGATGTGTTCACAGAAATAATCCACACCCTTGTTCTGCAAGCCCACGCAATTCAGCATACCGCTTGCCATTTCCACCATACGGGGATAGTCATTACCCTCACGTGGATGCAATGTTGTACCCTTCACGATGATGCCACCAATGTCCTCCAAGTTCACGAAGTCAGCAAATTCAACTCCATAGCCGAATGTGCCTGATGCGGTCATCACAGGGTTTTTCATCGTGAGACCCGCTATATTTGTTCTCAAATCTGCCATTTCAATTCTTCATTTTTAACTGTCAATTGTCAACTATCTTATCGTATCTTTAGCACGCTTGGCTTGCCAAGAATTGTCAACTATCACCCTACACCTCCCAAGTTAAGTCTTTCACATCAAACACAGGACCTTCCTTGCACACGCACACATTGCCCTTCACCGTCTTCTCCACACAGCACAGACACGCACCCAAGCCACATGCCATCATATTTTCGAGGCTCACTTCGCAAGGTGTGTTTGTCTGCTTCGCATATCTTGCCACACTCACCATCATGGGTTTCGGACCACACACCGAAATGCGGTCAAACTTCTCTATATTTAATAATGTGTGTTGTGTCACAAAGCCCTTCTCTCCTTCCGAGCCATCTTCTGTGGTCACATATACAGGAGCAATTGCCTTGAAGAGTTCCTGTTCCAAGAGGTCACTCTTGCTTCGTGCACCCAACAGAAACACAGGCTCTGCGCCATGCTCCTTCAGGTATTTGCCATAATCCAGCAATGGAGCCACACCGACACCACCACCCACGAGCAGCACCTTCTCACCCTGCTTCTGCACAGGCGAAAAACCGTTACCCAAAGGGAACACCAGATTCAGCGTATCGTCCACCTTCAACTCAGCCAACTTGTGCGTACCCTCACCCACTTTTTTGATGAGCAACCACAACTCGTTCGCTTCCCTATCCACATAGTTGATGGAGATGGGACGACGAAGGAATGTCTTGGGACTTCCCTCCACCTTCACTTCCACAAACTGTCCAGGTACTGATTCTGGCAATGGTTCTGTGTCCGTGAGTTTCAACAACACGTACAAC
>JBGUGM010000111.1:0-30884 GCA_045111535.1 Bacteroidaceae bacterium | reverse complement strand
CATTCTCTTGAATATAAGATTGCCCAGATAAACTGAAGTGTTGACTTTTTCCTCCAGGAGCCACCCGACGGAATCCCATTCCGCTTTTACACCAAAGACAACCATCTGATGAAATAAAAGGCTTGTTATTGGAAACACTTCCAATCTCCTCATATCCAAAGGTATAGATAAACTTTTTATTTTCCATATCCCACAGGTCATAGCCAAGTAGATTGTCTTTTGCGGCTGCACGTGAGTTAAAAAGGGCATATCGATTATTATTTGAAATAAAACCTGTAGCATCTTTCACTATGCCAGAAGATTTTACAGAGTTATTGTCGAATTCATAGACAGCTTCTCTCCCCTTTAACGTGAAAAATAATCTTCCAGCGCATATTATTATCCCTGTTATACGTGGGCGAGCACCTTCATAAACCCCTGCAATACCAGGAATAAAAGTGAATTTTTCCCCTGTCTTCCGATCTATGAATATCACCGCATTATTCTCATTGTTCTCAACATAAAAGATATAGTCTTGCCATATCATGACGGAACGTGGTTTTGCAGCATAAATAGCCCATTCCTTTATGACTTTCTGTTGAGGGGGAGTGGGCTTCCTTTGTTGAGTCGTGGTTCTGTTTGTAACGACTCTACGGTTTTGGGCACTGCTATGTATGCTCATAAAAAGAGCTACCATAGCAACACAAATGTATGTAAGATTCTTTTTCATACGCTATATATTTTAATTGGTTAATAATATATCGTTATTAGATGATTACTTGTCTTTTTTCACTTCCGTATCTATAATGTCTTTTTTCACTGGGATTAATGTGATAATTTTTGTTGTTATCTATTACTTCCTTTTCAACTTCACGTTAAACTGGTAGTTATTGCTTCCATAGGCTGAATCAGTAATGTTGTCAGCATCGCCATCTAACTCGAAGTTCCATTGTCTTCCATTCTCTTCACCGTAGAAAAAGATTTCACCACCTTGTGCAGGCAGCGACTCGCCCATCATCTTCATGGTGATGCGTTTTTTGTGCCGATAGCGATTGCATCCTTTAATGTCTCTGTAATTTCAAGTTTATGTTCCATAGTTCTATTCTTTTAAAAGTTGAGATTTAGGTTGATTGTTGGTGATGATGTATCTTTAATATCTAATAGTTGTACACTTCATGCTGATAACAGATGGAACGAATCTTTGCTGTGGGTTTGAAGTCGCTGACCTTGTAGGGTGCATCATTGTTGAGATCCTCATCATTCACCACATAGGTGTAATGTCCACTGGTTGCAAAGGCTGTTCCTTGAAAGTAGGTTGTCCATTCCATTGGCTTCTTGGTGAAGAGAGTGCGAGCGGGATAGCCTACATAGAATCCCTCTTGAGTCTTGACAATGGTGGAGGAGCCTGCCTGCAATTCGATGGTGGTGATTTTCTTCCCTTCGTCAATATAAACACGGAATATGTTCTTGCCTGCTTTGGTGAATTGGTAGAACTCTTCCGTCCATTCTCCATCCTCGTCCCACTTTGTCTCCGTTTTACGGGCATATTTGTCATACAGCCCAGCATAAGTGGCGGGAATATTAGCGAATCGCACTCCTGTTTGGATGGGACCTAACTTCCCGTCAGTGAGGGTAAATCCTTCTGCTTCCGTTTCTGTCGCGGTGTTTTGTTGGGTTTGTGTCTGTTGAATAGGTGTATCCTTTGATTGTGCATCAAACACAGCCTTGCCTTCTGCGGTGAGATAAGGGTCTACTTCTTCTTTTGGCACTTCGACATCTTCAAAGAAGTGGCTACCTGTCGAAACATGTAGGCAAACTTTCCCATTAGCAGCAGGCATGACTTGATAACCTCCCTCTTCCACAGACATATAGGTACTGATTTCTTCGGAATCGTATTTTTTAACCAATGCTCGCAGTTTCGTCTCGGGAATTTTTATCAAGTCCTTGCTATCCAATACCTTGCCGTCACTGAAGCGCACAAAGGTGTCGTATTCCCATGGACCTCCATTGCCCCACACACCTGTGGTGACGCTGAACACCACGCCGACCTTATTTTGGAACTTCTCACTGATACGTAACGAATAAGTGCACATTGGATATACCTTCCCCGTCTTCAGCCCCTTCTTAAAGGCTGATGCATAAAAATCTGCAATATCCTTGATGGAAGCATCAGCAGGAGCTTTTCCCAATTCTTCTGCCACAGGTGACCGGTCGCAGATAGCACGGATGCCACTTGCCACGTTACGTTGAGCAGTGCCCTCACCTTCTGGAACGGCAAGACTCACATCCAATGCTGCATAAGCACCGTCAGAAGTCTGTCCATCATCCTGACGCTCACAAGTAGAGAACAACATCTTGTCATCTTTGTCATTTTGATTCTCGTCGCCAGAACCAGTGATGATGGAGTTATTAGAGGATGAACCTCCACAAGCAGTCAGTGTCATTAGGGCACTGATTGTAAAAATTGAAATAATAAGATTTTTCATACGGCTACCATTTTTTAGGTTGGATGAATAATCTAATTTTCTCGGAATATAACTATCACATTAAAATAAGGACTTTCGAAGTTTACCTCATCTTCATTAGCATATTGGATTGTGATGAGTCCTTTATTCGCTGTTTCTATCTCCACAAGCCCACCTTCATCACCATTGAAACTCGTGTCATCTGTTATCACTTTACCGCCAGTAGCTTCAAGAAACGCCTTCCGATATGCAAAAACCCTATTTCTTGATTGAGCCTTTGAGTAATTCTTAAGTTCTCTATAACTTACTCCGTTAGCAGATCCATTATGGTCAAAGTCCTTTTCTATATGAACATTACATTTTACTCCGTAGACGATTCCTTCCCAACCTAAGTCATTCTTATAGGCATCCTTCCCTTTGTAAATGAGTCCCTTCTCTTTTAGTTTATTCTCAATATTTATTTGAGACTGTTTAACAGGGATTCCCAAGAACGCCACATGACCATTGACAACTAGTGGCTCGTTCTCTTTAACTACAACGGTAGGAGACTGTTGTGTTGTACGCTGAACTGGTGTACGTCTTACCTGTGCCTGAAGAAGCATTGCTCCTGTCAGCATAATGAAACAAATGAATAACTTTTTCATAGATTTAGTTTTTTAGATTGTTATTAATAGAAATGTATAATGTCAAGACTATTAATGTTCACAAGGCTCAAAGGAACAACTGTTAGTAATAGATTGTGTGAGAATTAGGCATAAAAGAAAGGTGTGAGCCTTTGCCTTCTTCTCTAGTGGTAGGTTCTGGACTGACCTGTGCGGAAAGAATGGGTTGAATAACAGCTCACACCTCCGATGTATGGCATTACAGTACGAAACCATTGTGCATCATACAATCGAAGTGGAGCGAGTATCGTCCTTTTCTGTCCGCACGAGTCACTCGTGCATTCATTTTCCCAAAATGCGAATTGTCCAGATTCACCACTAGGAAATAAGCGTACGCGCTTCCTTAATATGTCTTGAAAACTGCCATCAGCAACTCCGAAAAGCCACCTTTGGCAAGTTCTTGGGGGCAAATATAGTAATAAAAATGTGAAACTTCCAAATTTTTCCCAACTTTTTTCATTTTTTCCTTATTTTCCAGCCTTACAAAGAAACAAACAACACGCAGTGTCGGGTGGACACTGCGTATGGAGTTGCCTTGTACAAGGCGTTAGGGCTTTTTTCCGTGAATCGGGCTGGAGTTTAATCCTCCTTGAGGTGAAGAAGGTCTCTCACTTCGATGTTGATGTTCTGCATGTTGCAGATGGAACGGAGGTGGTGCTTGGGCCAGAAGCGGATGTACTTGCGGTTGATGTTTTCGTCAGAGACCTCTTCCTCCTGTTTGGCGGTTTTGGTCTTGAACTGCATGCCGAAGGTGCCGATGCCAGGTACTTGCACAGCATGTCCGTTGACACAGAAGTAGTTGATGGCGTCGAAAAGCGCCTCCTCTGCCATTTCTACGGTGCTTTCGGGCACATGTGCCGCCTTGGCTGCGTAATAGACAACCTCTTTGTTGTGGATGACGTTGTTAGGCATGTGGCAGATCTGGAACACCTTGTCCTTCTCCTCACGGTAGTTGAGCGTGATCTCTTTGGGGTACATGAGAATACCGCCTTTGATTTCTTGCACAGTTACGTTCATAATTCGTACTCCTTTCTTTTTTAAGTGAAACATGTTGATTAAGTGTTGTTGAGTGTGGTGACTTTCTGCACCTTGGCTCGGTTGACGAGACTCGCAAGATGCTGGTTGGCACTGAATCCGATGGTCATGCGCTTGATGAGGCTGGTGTCGCACTCTTCCAGTGTTTTCGATGTCTTGGTCTTGATCTTCAGGTAGAAGGAACCAAAGGCGTCGAACGTTACTTGGTGACCATTGATGACAAAGTAGATGATTGCCTCGGCGATGGCGTAGGTGCAGGCTTTGACAGTGCTCTTGGGAAGGGCTGCCGAGTTTGCCATGTACTCGATGAGTGCATCTTCGTTAATGACTGGGAAAGTCAGTTTCTGAGCTTTCCATACCTGAGGCTTCGTTTCGATGTAGCCAAGAACTTGCTTGACTGTTCTGTACTTGACGCTCATAATGTTTTCTTTTTAAATTAATAATGTGAATAATTTTGTTGATTCTGAACTCTGAATTTGAGATGTTGGAAGAACCCCTCCGGATGAGTGCCTTGCGCCTCTCATTTCTGAAGTTCAATGCAAAGGTAGTGAGTTTATAAAAGCGATTTTGATTCGTTTACATATTACCCTTTCCGTGTAAACGGGGAGTTGTGTTTTGCATCCTCTTCAAACGGTCAGAAACGTACTCTCCTGGTGCTCACCAGCATTCACACAAGGCGCTCAGAAATGTTTCCATCGGTGCCTCTGTCGTTATCTCTCGGGAGATGACGAGCGTCAGGGCTGGGAGATGACGAGTGTCAGAGTTGGGAGACGACGAGCGACAGAACTGGGAGATGACGAAAGGGAGAACGAGGAGATGGCGAAAGGGACGAAGCGGAGATGACGAGTGTGACAAAGCAGAGATGACGAGCGTGAGGAAGTGGAGGATACGAGCAAGCGTGAGCGGAGATGGCGGGTGTGAGTTCCGTGAGATGACGTAGGGGGATGTTTGATGTATAAAAAAGGGTGGGTAAATGGCAATTCGGGGGTAAAAAATGTCCGAAGTGTTAAAAGTTCTCGAAATGTTAAAGAATGTTACCCGAAAATTTGGATGCGAACGAAAGAACAACTAATTTTGCAGCACAAGACCCCCGCACATTAATTACAACACCCTTTTCGGCAACCAAGTTGTTTCGCCGATTTTTTCCATCAGCATGATATTTGATGATGTCAAGCTGAAAGGATGTTCAATGATTTTTCCCTATTTATTCATTCAATCAAAAATATATCTGCTATGAAACAATTATTAATTGCCATAAAAACTTTTGCCGACCAGATTGGCGAAAAGTTATCAGACCATCCTTTGTATGAGGTGTTGGAATCCCCAATTTCTCTTTACGAGGATGTGGTCACCCCATTCAAACTGACATTGGAGCAATTGTTCTATGTCTGTCTGTGGGTTCTTAACCGTGTACGAACCGACAAGTGCAATTCGGATGAAGATAGCGATTTCATGTATCATCATTTGTATGAGACTTATGAGCAAATGGTTTCTGGGCATATCTCACCCAAGAGCATCTCTTTTGCAGCCTTGGTTTCATTAAAGAGCGCTTACTTCTGCCTCAATGCCATCACGAATGATGTTCCTTCGGAATATCGGGACTGCATGGAATATCTGAAAAGCACCATAGAACGTCATGGGGATTCACGTCAGAAACAAAGTCTGGAGGCATTCTTCAATATTGACCAATACAGAAAGGATCTTTTATGGAAATATGATTTCCTTCACTTTCTGAAGGGATATATGGAAAGGAACGAAAAGGAGTCCGTCTATGAGGAAATTCCAACCTGGCTCTATCTTTTGGCAAACAAGAAGAATGATGGTGCTGAGGACGAAGTGAGCATTTTGAAGAATAAAATCAAATTACTTGAAACACAAGTGAGGGATTTGGAGGAGGAGTTGAAGACTCCTGAAGAGACGACAGGAACCCCAAATGAGTATTTCACCATTCGCCATGTCGCCATCCTGTTTGAGGCTCTCTTCCAGATGGAGAACCTGACATCCAGTTGCATTCATCGTCAGGCTTTTGCAAAATTGATAGGCAAGGTTCATCAATGCAATTACAGAAGCTTTTCTTCTCAGATAGACGCACGAGGTTTGGATTATAAAAACCATGACACCCGTAAAAAGGCTAAAGAAGTGATCCGCTATTTAGAAGAGGTGGCGCCAGAGGTAGCGGAGCGTATCAGGAAGAAGTTGACAACTCCTCCAAAAGAGAAGGAATAGAAGGGCTGCATCATTTTACACCACTTGTACACCACTTTATACACCACTTTTTGTTAGGACAGCATTTCCCTTCTTCCTAACTTTGCACTCGAAATCCAATCACAGCGGGTTTCGGGTGCAATGTTTTTGTGCTCATTTCATAAAAGACAAAATAAACAAGTGGAATATGATGAAAAAGATGATCTACATCGACAAAGAAGATAGATGCAAACTGATGGAGCATTTCGGTGTGTCGAAAGCCGCCATCACACTGGCGCTGACGTTCCAACGCGACTCTTTGCTGAGCCGCCAAATCAGAGCATATGCCCTCAACCATTTCCCCTATGCGGAAATCACGAATGAATTCTGATGATAATAGATTATGTGAAATCAACTAAAAACAAGACGAATTATGAATTTCAAATTAACACGTATCGAAGGAAACAGGACGGCAACAAAAGGAATGTTGACTGTCCCCACCACCAACTTTGCCGCCTACACCTTGGAGGCACAAGACCCTGAGTATGCCAGAATCCGCACCAAATCGCTGTTGGCGCTGCCCGATGGCATCTACCGACTGAAGCTCTTCTATGGGAAGACGGGCTACTCGCTCCGCTTTTCGATGTCGGGTGCTTATCATCTTGCCCGTTTCGAGGAAGGCAATGAACCTGCTGACGTGGCATCTGGAAGCATTATCCTCGGTGTGGGATTTGACGGAGAATCCTGCATCAAAGGCAGCAAGGACACCATGAAGATGTTCGGCGGTTTCCTTGAATTACTGTTGTCTCAGCAGCGTTTCGGGAAGAAGAACGAAGACATCACACTGACCATCCAGCATGCCCCCGACTATGTTTACAACGACATCACGGAACCGGTGGAAGACGCTTTTGATGTGGGAGCTGACAACTGGAACGTGATTGCAGACAACCCCGATGTCGAACCCTCTAATAATGACTCATTATGAAAATTGCATATCCCTTTAACGTCCTGAAAGTAATGGGACTGAACGGTGTCAGCAGCATCAAGGACTGCTATCTCGGCACACTCAAACTGATCTATGGCGAGTTTCCACGCGGATACGTGGAGCCTTATGTGTTGCTGTTTCTGCTTTATGGGACTAAAAATGAATCCGCCCAACAGTTCTTCTTGAATCGCCTACCCCAAGAAGCCGTCTTCTTCATCAGACTCCCATGGGGCACTCCAGAGTGTGGCTCACAAGTGCGCATGCTCTTCACCCTGCTTCATTTCTGCTTTGCCTCCTATTCCAACCTCTTCCTTGATGAATATGCCTTCGATGTGGCGTACCGTGAGTTTGAAGAAGGGATCATGGAATGAACACCCGTTTGCCGTCTTTGATGTAGATGCCCTTCGTGGGGGTGGTCACGGGTACACCTTGCAGCGTATAAAACCAGCCCATGCGCTGGGCGTTTTTCCTTTTGTCAGGTGACAACGGGATGGCTTCTATCTCAGAAGTGAATTCGTTGAATTGCCACCAGTCCCAATTAAAGAGGGTGCTGGTGTCAGTGCCCGTGAAACTGAAATGGATAGCATGGGTTCCTGTGGGGACGGTTGTGAGGTCGAAGGTTTGTTCTGCCCACACATTATTACCTCCTGTGGCTGCGATGGGGATGCGCGCAAGCAACTTGCCCTTGGCATGGTCTTGACGGATGACGAGTGTACCCTTACCGTTGGCAGAGGCAACACGGAGGGTGATGGACTTGGCACCTTCAGTACCGAAATCAAGGTTCGCCACACGCATGGAATCACCTGCATGGATGCCTGTGACATACACACCCGTATCTTCATTACCAACCACGCTGATGCCAACTGCGGCATTGAGGGTCTCAGCCTGCTGAGGGATGTAGGGACTCATGGTACGGAGGGCTTTCACCCCTTTATGGGTGGCTGTGATGGGTTTGATGGTACCATCATCATTAAAATGCATTTCTTCCACTGCCATGCTGCGATTGAAACCACCACCCCCTTTGGGTGCCCAACCTGTGTGATAGAAGAAATAGTCCTTGCCCTGATAGTGCACCATACCGCTGTGGTTGGTGAAAGAACCTGTGTCCTGCTGTTTCATCACAATGCCCTTGTACTCCCAAGGACCTTCAGGACTTTTACTCATGCTATATGAAATATGCTCGGGCACACCACCTGCTGCATACATGAGGTAGTAGTTGTCACCTCGTTTGTCGAGCCAGGGACCTTCTTCGTAGCAGTCCTTGCCTGTCACCTGATCATCCACTTTCACACCCCCGAATGCTTCTTTTGTCAGGGGCACCTCAACAATGCCGTTCTTGCCAATGTTGGTGTTGATGGAAATCATCACGCTGCTCAATTTGGCATAGCGCAGTTTGTTATTGCCCCAATAGAGATAGGCTTGTCCATCGTCGTCGATGAAGACGGTAGGGTCGATGTCACCTCCTTCGCCTGTATCGAAGAGAGGTTTTTTGAGCACATCCTTGAAAGGACCAGAAGGCTTCTTACTTCGTCCCAAACCAATGTAGTGACGCCAATCGTTGGGTTTGGAGAGGCACATATACCAATAGTAATAGTCGCCCTTCTTGACACACTGACTTGCCCAACAGGTGCCCTCATCTCCCCACTTGAAAGCGGTACGTGGCATGGCTTCACCGTGGTCTGTCCAATTGACCATATCAACCGTGGAATAGACACGCCAACGCTCCATGTAGTAGAAGTCGTTCACACCTGGCACGTTCATGTCTTCATCGCAATACACATAGAGGCTGTCGTTGCCTTCGAATACCATGGGGGCAGGGTCAGCCGTATAACAATGGGACACGATGGGGTTTTGTGCGTTGAGAGAGACAACGGACAACAGACTACAGACTACGGATATTATTTTCTTTTTCATTTCTTCTTTTTTCGAACACGAATCTTATTTAATCACGATTATTTTACCGTTCACGATGTATGCACCTTTCTCCGTAGGCTTCCCCTCCAGTTTCACACCACTCAACGTACACCAACTGTCCGTTGTCTGTTGTCCGTTGTCCGTTGTCGGATCGGAGATGTCCTTGATGTCAGAACCAACAGGTGCCACTTGGTAGGTCTTGCCTGCCTCGGTGGCGATGTCGTACTCATACACGGTCTTGACGGAGAGTTTGGGGGCTGCACTCAGCGACTTCGACAGCAATGGGGTCTTGATGTCGGCAGGAGCATAGAGCGGATTCGGGCACTCGCCCTTGGCTTCGGTCAGCCCTTCACCTTCAAGGGGCACATAAGAACGCAGACGAAGCACACCACCTATCGTGGAATGGATGTTTGCCACTTGCAAAGAGCCTTCATCCCATACCATATCCACCTCGAAGCCACCACGAGCACGTAAGCCCGATACGGAACCTTTGGTCCACTTGGTGGGCAGAGAGGGTAACAGATGAACGGCACCATCATGGCTCTGCAACAGCATCTCGGCAATGCCTGCCGTCGCACCGAAATTACCATCTATCTGGAAAGGTGGATGAGCATCGAAGAGATTGGGGAAGGTACGTCCATCAGGATATTTCTGGATGTCAGCATCCTCTTCGGAGGGCAAGAGTTTGAGCATGTTGCTCAGGATGGTCATAGCATGGTCGCCATCGAGCATACGAGCCCAGAAGCATATCTTCCAACCCAGACTCCAGCCTGTTGCTTCATCACCACGATCCTTGAGGGTCTGCTTGGCAGCAGCAAAGAGTTCGTTGTGGGAATAAGGACTAATCTGGTTGGAAGGGAAGAGTCCATAGAGGTGAGAGATGTGACGATGATGATATTCACTGCCATCAGCATCAATGAGCCACTCCTGCAACTGCTTGCGACTGCCTATCTGCATAGGAGGCAACTGAGCCAACGTTTCTTTGAGTGTCTGCTGATAAGCAGCATCCTCGCCCAGTATCTCAGCCGCTTTCAATGTATTGGACAGGGCATCGAAGACAATCTGGTTGTCCATGGTGCATCCTGCCGTGATGGGGGTTGACTTGCCTGAAGGACCTTGTTCGGGACTGACGGAAGGAACCACCACGAGCCAATTGTTGTAACCAGGATGGGGTTGCATATAGTCGAGATAGAAGTCAGCAGTACCCTTGATAACAGGATACCACTCGCGAAGAAATTCCTTATCGCCTGTGTAGAGATAGTGCTGCCACAGATGAGTAGCAAGCCAAGCACCTCCGTTGGGATACATGCCCCAGAAGGCACCATCAACAGGACCTGCAATGCGCCAGATGTCGGTGTTGTGGTGTGCCATCCAGCCATCGCATCCATACATCTGCTTGGCAGTCACAGCACCTGTCTCGCTCAAATCCTTGATCATCGAGAAAAGAGGCTCGGAGGTCTCGGAGAGGTTGCAGACCTCAGCAGGCCAGTAGTTCATCTCAGCATTGATGTTGATGGTATATTTCGAATCCCAAGGAGCATCGCGCTTGTCGTTCCACACACCTTGCAGGTTGGCTGGCTGACCACCTGGCTGTGAGGAGGAAATGAGCAGGTAACGTCCATAGTTGAAGAGCAGCGCCACCATGCCCCAGTCCTTACTGCCCGTGAAGGCATCCAGTCGCTTGTCTGTAGGCAGATCGCTGTTGGATGTGGATGGCAAGGAGAGGTGTACACGATTGTATTGCTTCTGGTATGCCTCGATATGACGAGCCAACAGAGTCTCATAGTCATATTGGGCGGCATCTTCCAAATACTTCTGGTTCTTCGCCATTGCATCGCCTGTGACATCATTGTAACTGACAAAATTGGTCGCAGCAGAGATATACAGGGTCGCCGTCTTGGCGTTTCTCACATAAAGAACACCAGAAGAACCGTTGACGGTCACCTTGCCGTCGCACTCCACTTTATAGACACATTGTGCCTTCAGTTTGCTGTCCACACCTTCATGCCCCACACCCTGAATAGTGGCAATAATGCCGTCCAATCCCTTCTTGTAGGTGGTATTGAAGGTGCAGGAGTGCTGAATCATGAAGTTCATTTCCTTATCAGACTCCAAACACATGACTATCACACCATCAGCCATCGAAGCAAAGGTGGTTCTCGAACAATCATAGTAAGAGCCGTCGCTATCTTTCACTTTGAAGGTCACTTTCGAAAGGGCTGTCTGCAAGTCCAGTTCACGACGGAAGTCTGTCACATTGTTGGCAGAAAAACTCATGTGGGTCATCTTCAAACTGCCCAAAGTGAGATACTTCATGCCATGAGGACCTTTAACAAACTGGTTGTTGATAAGAGTCTCAGCCTGTGACTCCTTGCCACTGAAGATGAGGTCTCTGACCTGATCCAAGTAATTGAGGGAGGTCTTGCTGTTGTTGTTGTGAGGACCACCCGACCAGAAGGTCTCTTCGTTCAACTGTATCTCATCGGTCTGAGTGCCTCCATACAGCATCGCCCCCAGATGGGAGTTGCCAATGGGGAGTGCTTCCAGCCATATTTGGGCAGGAGTGTCATACCATAGTTTCTCTGTGTTGTCATTTTGTGCGTTGAGAGAGACAACGGACAAGAGACAACTGACTACGGATACTATTATTTTTTTCATTTCTTTGTGATTGGTTGTCTATTACTTAATACTTTCCAGGAAGTCGCGGAGTTGTTCTGCTTCGACATCGCCCATCTGATATTCCTTCTCGGCATCGTCCTTGACCATCTTGAGCCACAAGGCATAGGCTTCTTCGGCTTCCTGCATCCAGTGGTCACGGTCAATAAAGAGATTGTCGCCACAGTTCTGCATGACAAAGTTCGCGTATGCCTGTTCATGCTGCTTGTAATCGCGATGTATCTGCATCAGTATCTCTTTCAGGTCGTCAGCAGTACTGATGGCGCCGTTCTCGATGTCGCGCACCACGCTTTCCAGTTCACTCTTAGGTGCCAGCAGACCCATCATATCCACCCAACGTCCACCATTGCTCTCGTCGGTCTCAGCAGTATTGCTCTGGAAACAACGATGGAGGAAGAGTTTGAGCACCAAGTCATAATACTGGATGCCCTTCAAGAGAGCCGCCCGCTTGATTTTGCAACCATGATAAATGAACACCTCCGTGTCCTCTGGGTGCTTCTTCAGGAGGTCTTCGAGGATGCTCTTACCCTCCAAGACAGACTGCACGATGTAAGGATTGGGGAAAGCGAAGTTGATGATATCGTTACGTGAACTGAGCGGACGCTTGTCACGCTTAGGCCACTTGCCCACATCACGCCAAGTACCCACCGTGCGGATGTTGATGCCTGGCACGAGACAAGTCTCACGTCCTTCAGCAATGACATAACTGAAGGGGAGTTTCTGCACCTGTGGATGATTCTGCACCTTGCCCATCACCATGGAGAAAGAGCCAATGTGAGCAGGCCAAAGGATGTGACTGCCCGAGGCTGTCTTACTGCCACGATCAAGCGTACCCCAATGGATAGGACCCATCTTGTAGGCGTGATTGCTTTGGTTGGTACCCGAACCTGCGTTGTAGAATGAGAAGGCACCACCGATGAGCAGGGTGCTCTTGTGATGACTGGTGGCGAAAGGACCACAGAAGGCAGCACACGATTCACCATTGTCCATATAACTATTGGCAAAAAACACGCTCGCCTCGGAAGAGAAACCCTTACCGATATGCACGGACTCACCTACGAAACTGCAATAGACCTTGGCACCATCGATGACGCTGGCACCTGCTGCCACCACGCTATCCTCGATGATGACATCAGAACCAATGAGTGTGCCAGCATCGTCAGTGCTCATGATGGTACAGTTGTTGAGTTTGCAACTACCCTGCACCTCGCAACCTTCACCTATACGCACGTTATTCATCTCCTTAACCCCCACCACACGAGAACCAGCACCAATGTGAGGGGTGGAAAGTTGACCAGCCCACGCGCTGGGCGATTTTCCTAAAGCCAAATCCTTCGCTTTGGGGAAATTCACCATCAACCATGCCAACTGAGCCGTCAACCCATCGAAGATAACGATGTTGGGGTCACCACCCTCATTCAGCACAGAAATTTCTGTTCCATTACCGAAGGTGCTGCCCTCCTGGTTGGTGATGATGCCGACATTCGCCACATAACAACGGTCACCTATCTGTGTGTTGGAAATATAACCACGTACATTCTCCACCAAACAATCATCACCTATTGTCACGTTACGCAGGGTTGCATTCCGCACACAGCAACGGCGTCGGAAACCCTCTTCCAACTCAACTGAGCCACTCAATCCACCTATTTCCACGTGACCATACAGCAGCACGTTTGTCATTTGTGAGGGCACAAAAGCCTCATCCACCAAGATGTCTGACCAGTCTTCAGCCCAACATCCACGCTCTTCCAATTGAGCGATTTCGTTTACAGTTAGTTCTCTCATTCTATCTCTCCGTTTGTGTTATAATTATCATACAAAAAGTCGTTGTAGGGGTACTTCTGCACGTGCAGTTCACGCACTCGCTTGTAGAGGATCTCACGCAGTTCATCAATGTTCTCACGCTCCTTGGCTGAGATGAAGAAACAGTTGTCGTTGAGTTTCGCCATCCATGTCTTCATCAGTTCATCCAATGGGATGTTCTCTTTGGTGCGTGGGGTCAAGTCGTCTTCCTCCTTCTCCACCCATGTGTAGGCATCAATCTTGTTGAAGAGAATCATCTGAGGCTTATCGGCACAACCGAGGTCTCCCAAGGTCTTGTCCACCACCTGTATCTGCTCCTCAAAGTCGGGATGACTGATGTCCACTACGTGCAACAGCAGGTCTGCCTCACGCACCTCATCGAGGGTACTCTTGAAAGACTCCACCAAGTCGGTAGGCAACTTGCGAATGAATCCCACCGTGTCGGAAAGCAGGAAGGGCAAGTTATCGATGATAACCTTACGCACCGTCGTGTCGAGGGTGGCGAAGAGTTTGTTCTCGGCAAAGATGTCGCTTTTTGACAGCAGATTCATCAACGTCGATTTACCCACGTTCGTGTAACCTACCAATGCCACACGGATGAGTCGTCCACGGTTCTTTCGTTGGGTAGTCTTCTGCTGGTCAATCTCCACCAGACGCTGCTTCAAAAGAGAAATGCGATGACGGATGATACGTTGGTCCATCTCCAACTGCGTTTCACCAGGACCACGAAGTCCCACACTACCACCTCGCTGGCGTTCCAAGTGTGTCCACATACGAGTGAGTCGTGGCAACATATAGCGGTACTGTGCCAATTCCACCTGCGTCTTCGCCGCAGCCGTCTGGGCACGCATGGCAAAAATGTCGAGAATGAGGCTCGTTCGGTCTAATATCTTCACTTGCAAGGCTTTCTCGATATTACGTATCTGCTTGGCAGACAATTCATCATCGAAAATCACCATACCCACAGGGTCTTCTTCATCCTCCTTCTGACGGATATACTCCGCTATCTCATCCAACTTTCCACTGCCGATATAGGTGATGCTGCTCGGGCCATTCACCCGCTGTGTAAATCGCCGAACCACCTTCGCCCCTGCCGTCTCTGCGAGGAACTCCAGTTCATTCAAGTATTCTGTTGTCTTCCGCTCATTCTGCTGAGGTGTAATCAGACCCACGATTGCCGCAGTCTCCACTTTCGCCTCTTTGATAAACTCCTTCATATCGTTTTATTTTGGTTGCAAAGATAGTTATTTTAATTAGGAATGAGGAATTAGGAATGAGGAATTTATAGTTTTTCTCTCTTTTTTGTTTAGAATATGCGACAATTCCTCATTCCTAATTCCTCATTCCTAATTTTTTCCGTACCTTTGCACCCAGTTTTACAATGAGAGTCTTAATTATCAATACATCTGAGCGGGTCGGTGGTGCTGCCATTGCCGCCAACCGATTGATGGAAGCCTTGAAAAAGAATGGTGTCAAGGTGAAGATGCTTGTGCGCGATAAACAGACTGACCATCTCACAGTGCTTCCTGTTGGACACAATTGGACACAGCCTTTCAAGTTTGCTTGGGAACGCCTGTGCATCTTCATTGCCAACTGTTTCAGTCGGAAGAATCTCTTTCAGGTGGATATTGCCAACACAGGCACAGATGTCACACAACTCACGGAGTTCCAGAGAGCGGATGTCATTCATCTGCATTGGGTCAACCAAGGTTTCCTCTCCTTGTCAAACATCAACAAAATCATTCATGCTGGCAAGCCTATCGTTATCACGATGCACGACCAATGGTATTTCACGGGCATCTGCCACTATTCAGGTGATTGTCAGAAATATAAAGAACTCTGCCAACATTGCGAACTGATGAAGTGTACACTGTTTGGCGACCTTGCCAAACAGGTGTTCCTGAAGAAAGAGAAGATGTACAGCAATGCCCGGCTGACGTTCGTAGGATGCAGCCAATGGATGGCAGACTTAGCAAAGACATCGAAACTGACACAGGGACACAAGGTGGTCAGCGTTCCCAATGCCATCAACACAGACAGGTTCTGTCCACAAGATAAGATAGAAGCACGAAAGGTGTTCAAACTCCCCATGGATAAACGTCTCTTGCTCTTCGGATGCCAACGCATCACCGATGAACGCAAGGGCTTCCATTATCTGGTGGAGGCATTGCAATTGCTCAAACAGCAACACCCCGACCTTGCACAAGGCATTGAAATCGTGGTGGTGGGAGGGGCCGCGGAGAATGTACGCCATCAAGTTCCCTTCAACATCTTCCCTGTCAGTTATGTCAGTGACCCACAAAAGATGGTGCTACTCTACAATGCGGTTGACCTCTATGTCACTCCTTCTCTGCAAGACAACTTGCCCAACACCATCATGGAATCAATGGCATGTGGCACCCCTTGTGTGGGCTTCAAGGCAGGAGGCATCCCTGAGATGATTGATCACAAAGAGAACGGCTATGTGGCTGCCTACAAAGATGCACAGGATTTTGCCAATGGCATCCTCTGGACCTTGGCTGCCGACCATGGCGCATTGAGTCGAAACGCACGGAACAAGGTGATGGTCACTTATAGCGAAAATGCCGTTGCCCGCAAATATATAGATGTGTATGAGAATTAGCATCATCACCGTCACATATAATGCCGAGGCAACCGTTGAGCGCACGTTGAAGAGTGTGGCACAACAGACCTACCCCGATGTGGAACACCTTATCATTGACGGGGCATCCACTGACCGCACATTGGAGATTGCCAAGAAATACCCCCATGCCATCATTATCAGCGAACCAGACAAAGGACTTTACGATGCCATGAACAAGGGACTGCAACGTGCCACTGGCGATTATTTGTGCTTCCTCAATGCAGGTGACAAGTTGCATTGCAAGGAGACGCTGGAACATGTGGCGGAAAGCCTGGAACGCTACGCTCATCTGGATAATCCGGAAAAGCCTGCCATTATCGGCGTTCTCTATGGCGACACTGACATTGTTGATGCACAAGGGAAGTTCCTTCGCAATCGTCGTCTCACACCTCCTGAGCACCTCACTTGGCGTACATTCAAAGACGGTATGCTGGTTTGCCATCAGGCATTCTACATCAACCGTCAGATTGCCCTTCCCTACGACCTGCAGTACCGTTTTTCAGCGGACTTTGATTGGTGTATTCGCTGTATGAAGGAGGGAGAAAAAAGAGGTATGGAGAACCTCTACATCCACGAGCCACTGGCTGATTATCTTGCAGAAGGGATGACCACAGCCAATCACAAGGCTTCGCTCAAAGAAAGATTCAAGATTATGGCAAAGCATTATGGACTTTTGCCAACTATCGGACAACATATTTGGTTTATATTCAGAGTTTTAGTTAAAAAGTAAAAGTAGGTAAAAATGAAGAAAATTCGTCCTTCTAAGCCCGAGTTGTTTCATACGCTCAAGAATTACAATAAGCAGAAGTTCACTGCCGACCTTATGGCGGGCATCATCGTGGGCATTGTTGCCCTTCCCCTTGCCATCGCATTCGGTATCGCATCTGGTGTTTCCCCCGAGAAAGGTATTCTCACAGCCATCATCGCAGGTTTTGCCATCAGCGTATTCGGTGGTAGCCGTGTACAGATAGGTGGTCCCACAGGCGCCTTCATCATCATCATCTATGGCATTATCCAACAATATGGACTGACAGGACTTGCCATCGCCACCGTGATGGCTGGACTTTTCCTTATCCTATTGGGTGTACTGCGTCTTGGCACTATCATCCGCTACATTCCCTACCCCATCATCGTAGGTTTCACCAGCGGTATCGCCTTGACCATCTTTTCTACGCAAGTAAAGGATCTTTTAGGACTCCATATCGAAGGTGCTGTACCAGCAGACTTCATCGAGAAATGGGTATGTTATATCCAAAACTTCAGCACTGTTGACCTCGCCACAGCCATCGTAGGCATCCTGTCTGTGGTCATCATCGCTTGCACCCCTTTCATCAGCAAGAAAGTGCCAGGTTCCCTTGTTGCCATCATTGTCATGACATTGGTGGGCATCATCATGACGAACTACTTTGGCATCCATGTGGACACCATCGGAGACCGCTTTGAAATCAATCCTTCACTGCCAGAAGCCGAGGTACCCGTCCTCAATTGGGACAACATCAAAGGACTGCTCTCACCTGCCATCACCATTGCGGTGTTAGGTGCTATTGAAAGTCTTCTTTCTGCCACAGTGGCTGATGGTATCATTGGTCACAAGCATGATTCCAACCAAGAACTCATTGGTCAAGGCATCGCCAATGTGCTGAGCCCCATCTTTGGTGGCATCCCAGCCACAGGAGCCATTGCACGTACCATGACCAACATCAATAATGGTGGTCGCACCCCCATCGCAGGCATTATCCATGCAGTAGTGCTACTGCTCATCTATTTCTTCTTGATGCCATTTGCCAAGTACATCCCCATGGCTTGCTTGGCAGGTGTACTCGTCGTGGTCAGCTACAACATGAGTGGCTGGCGCACCATCCGTGAGATGATGCACAACCCCAAGAGCGACACCTTCGTGCTATGGCTTACCTTCGGACTCACGGTCATCTTCGACCTGACCATCGCGATTGAAGTGGGTCTGATGCTGGCATGTCTTCTCTGCATGCGCCGTATGGCTGAAACCACACAGGTCAGTGTGCTCACTGATGACGATGAGATAGACCCCACGGCAGAAACCGATTTGGCAGAGAATCCAAACATCGAGCATCTTACCATTCCCGAAGACGTGGAGGTGTACGAAATCAATGGTCCATACTTCTTCGGCATTGCCAACAAGTTTGAGGAAGTCATGGTACGCATGAAGAAACGCCCCAAAGTACGTATTATCCGTATGCGTAAGGTTCCTTTCATCGACTCTACAGGTATGCACAACCTCACGAACCTCATTGAGATGTCGAAGAAAGAGGGTATTAAGATTATCCTCTCAGGTGTGAATGACTACGTGCGTGGCGTGTTGAGTAAAAACGGATTCAATGAGTTGGTTGGTGAAGAGAACATCTGTCCGAACATCAACATTGCCCTCGAAAGAGCCAAGAAATAAACTCACATACTCCCCCTTTTTTGTGTATTTTTGGTCTTTTCCTCATTTTTTTTGAGGAAACTCTTGCACGTGTGTCAAAACTTTCATATCTTTGCCACCTAAAATTATGCCTCCGCTCATGCGTGGGAGGAGGTAATTGAGACTAATTAACAACGACTACGACCTGTTTACACATTATTTATAATAATAAGGGAAGAGTCTAAACGTTTAACTAATTTATTTTATTATTTATTTAATTACTAACTCATTATGAAGAAATCAGTACTTCTTTTCGTAAGCTTAATGCTTGCTGCGGTGAGTGCTATTGCACAGCCGCAAAAGCCTACTGTGACTTACACTGATTGGGCTACTGTGGACGGAAAAGATGCTATTGTCTACCTTTACAATGTAGAGGCTGGCATGTTCCTATCCGCAGGTAGCGACTGGGGCACTCGCGCCACTCTTGTTAGTGGCAAAAACATGAAAACTTACACCGATCTGATTCTCAATGGTGGAGAGTTCAAGGGTAACAAATGGAACATCAATGCTGCTGACGGAACCCGTGATGGTAATATCACTTACATGATTGCCAACAAAAGCGGAAGCAACTATCTTTCTGCCGATAATGCTGATGGCATTTGGGTTGATGGTGATGCCAATCGTCCAACTGATGGTTGGTACATCGTGAAGAGCAATGCCGACAAAACTTTCCAACTGGGTTACATCACGAAATCAGAAAAGAAAGACGAAGCAGGTAATGTCATCAAGGAAAATGACAAGCCCGTGTACGAATATTCTAAGATGGAGGGTGTATTCGGTTGTTACAGATTTGAGAAAGACACTCTTGACACTTACATTGACAAGAACGAAGCTTATAGCACATGGGCGCTGGTGGACGAAACAGAGTATGCTCGTGTTGAACCCATCTTCAAGGTTTACTATGCAGCAGAAGGTTTGAAGACGGTACTTGCTGATGCTGAAGCATTAGGCATTGATGCAGACCTCACAGGCTATACCGCACTGCGGACCAAGGAAGGTGTCACTTATGACGAACTTCAGAACGCTATCAAGAAACTGACTCCTGCTGTTAACTTCGGTAAGGTGATTAAGACCGCTAAAGAAACAGACGCAAATCGCAGTTGGGCAAAATTTGAGGCCATTTATGCTGATCCAACATCAACTGATGCCATCTTTGAGACCAACACGAAGCTGATCAATGCCCTCCTTGCATTGAAGAAAGCTCTTGATGAAGGTAAGAAACTGGATGCTGCTCACAGCTACAAAACTGCAGAAGATCTCTATGCCAGCGATGACTCCAAGCAGGCCGACATTGAAGCAGAAACCACTCGTGTCAACGCATTCGTTTCTCTGAAGAAGAAACTTGACGAGGCAACAGAAGGCTATCCCACTATTGATTTCGGTGAGGCAAAGAATGTTTACGACAACACTGCTTCAACTGCTGCTCAATGCGCCGAAGCAGAAAAGAAGATTGATGCTCTTAAGGCAGATTACGACATCAAGAACGCGACAGTGGACAAACCAGGTGACATCACCAGCCTGTTGACGAATGTGGATGGTAAATCTATTACTGATTGGACTCGCACCTTCACAGGCGAAGGCACCGTGGGTGACTTTGCATGCAACACATGGTCTGTCGAAGCTAACAACGGAGCCGATGGCACCAACATGGTCGTTAACTTCCTTCAGGTTTGGAAAGGCAAGGGAAACACCCTTTCCGACCAGAAATTCCAACGCAACACGGTCAAAGTGGCACCTGGTGCATACAAGATTACTGGTAACATCCGTATCTATAACGAAAGTGGTGCAGAGTACATGAAGGGAGCTTACATCTTTGCTAACATCAACCAAAATAGCTTGTTTGCTAATGAGGACGAGGCACAGACCAACGCTCTTGAAGGTGCTAAGTACAACACCTACAACAACATGCTCAACTACTGGAAGGACGGTTTCGAGACTTACACTATCGTTCCAGCAGACAGCACCTTGACTTTCGGTGTGAAGGTAGAAGGAGCCAACTACAACTGGATTGCAGCCAAGGACTTCCACGTTTACTATTTGGGCGATTCTTACGAGTCACTTGACTACGTTCGTAATAACTCTGAGATGGTGGCACAGCCATTCCCAGAGGGCACTATTGCTATGAAGCAGTTGCTCGATGAGTACAACAACGCTATTCCAAACTATGGTAAAGCAAAGACTCAAGCAGAATTCAGCGAGGCAGTCAACGCACTCTTCTCTTTAGCCGACAGTGTACAGGCTAATGTTAATGCATATAAAGCATATATAGACAAAGTAGAAGAACTGAAGAAGGGCATTGAGGAAGGTACGATTGAACTTATCGGTAAAGACGCGGACATCCTCTTCGACTACCTTGATGACATGGGCGAGGAACTTGGTCCAGATAGTGAAGCTGCTATTGACTTAGGTTTCTCCAATGGTTATTCTGCTTACATTCTTGCTAACTGCTTATTGAAGACTGAGGAAATCAAAGCTGAGCTCGAATTCCTCAATAAACTCTACGACACAGCGATGCGTACCTCCATTAAGGACGGCTCTGATCTTACCGACTTGCTTGTGAACCCAGACTTCTCGCTCTCTACAGGCGAACAAGATTGGCATGGATGGACCAAGGAAGCTGCCAGCGGTGGTAATGTGCGTGTAGCAGAGAGCTGCGCTGAGGCATGGAACAACGCTGCATTCGATATCTATCAAGAGCAGGATGGTCTTCCTGATGGTTTGTATGAGATCTCTGTACAAGGTTTCTATCGCTACAAGCGTGGTAATCCAGCTTTCCAAGCATATAAGGAACAGAGCAGCGACTATGTGAAGGAAGGTGGCTCTCCATGTTATGTATATATGAACACCATGACCACTCCATTCACCAACGTGTTTGGCGAAGAGGATAAAGGGCAGGAATTCTACGGCAGCACTGACTACGAAACGTACAAATACGGTGAAGGCGATACCGAAATCACTGAATACTATCCCAACGGCATGAGTTCGGCTGCGGCTGCATTCAAAGCTGGTATGTACACCCAGACAGCATATGGTCTGGTACTGGATGGAGAGAAGATGCGCGTCGGCGTAAAGGGTAGCTCTAATCAAGAGGGTGATTCATGGGTCATCTTCGACAACTTCAAACTGACTTATCGTGCCAAGAATCCAGAAGTGGCTCAGAAGGTGCTTGAAATCAAGGCTGAGGCACTGAAGGAACTCATTGACAATTCAGGCGAAGCCATGACTGAAGCAGCACTTGAGGATGCTGAATACGCATTGACCGAGGCACAAAAGACAAATCTGAGCGATGCCGCTAAGTATGAAGTATTGATTGAAACTAATGACGCTTTCAACGCCGCCAAGGAGAACGTCCAGACAGTAGAAGCACATAAAGCTGCGATAGAGGCCTACAACACAGCCGTTGATGATTTGAACAAACTCGACCCAAGCAATGAAAATGAGATTTGGGATGAGATTGACAAGATGGATGATGAAGTCCAAGGCGAAGCATACAAAGAGCTTACAACTGAAGAAGTGGCTGAACTGACTACAAAAGTTGAGGCATTTACTGAAGAAGTGAAGGCTGCTATCAACGCTATCAAGATTGCTGAGAAGGTTGCTGAAATGGCAGATGCTAGCGATGAAGAGCCATACGACGCTACTTCTTGGATTGTGAATCCAGACATGGAAGACTCAAGCCAAGACTCCAATTCCGATGATAGCAAGAAGATGGCTGGTTGGGACTTCTGGAAGGCTAAGGGTAATGGTCCTGTGAAGGGTAGCGATGGTATTAGCGGTCGCTCACTCGAAGCATGGTCTGGTACCGTAGGTGCAGACCTTGAATTCACCGCTTATCAGACAATCACTGGTCTCCCAGCAGGTAAGTACGAACTCGCCGCTAAGGCTGCAAACGCTTCTAATGGTGTAGCTACAGATGAAGCACTTTGGGCTGACCCAGAACAAGCTGCAACAGGTCGTGCATACCTCTGCGCAATCTTCTCTGACGGTGAGGACGAGAAGGCTGTTTCTACCGCTGTAGAGCCAAACGTTGGTAGTGCAACTGAAGCTCAGACTTACAAGGTCATCTTCACGTTGCCAGAAGGTGCAGATGTGAAGATTGGCTTCCAGTCTATCGGCACCATGCCATTCCGCTGGTTCATGTGTGACGACTTCACACTCACATACTATGGTACTGCAAGTACGAAGACTGATTCTACTGACGCAGGTGAGGTTGTTATCATCGAAGGTGTAGAAGAAGCAGCTCCTGCAAACAACGCGATTGTTGGTATCTACAATGCTGCTGGTACTAAGATTGACACTCTCCAGCCAGGCATCAACATCGTAAAGTACGCTGATGGCACTTCAAGAAAGATCTTCGTGAAGTAAACTTACATCAAAGTAAATAACGAACATTCTATATCAAAGTGGCGGATTCCATGACGGAGTCCGCTACTTTTTTATGCCACTTCTTTTGGTATTTTGCTATCTTTACACTACCTTTGCAGTATGAATGATTTATACAGAGACATCAAGGCTGTGCTGACAGAAGGTGGCATCATAGAGGGAGAAGCAAAGGCTATCGCCCTCATGTTGATGGAGAAGGTGTGTGGCATAACCACTACAGAAGTGCTGATGAATCATCCAAGGGGAGAGACATATCGTACGGAACTATTGGCAATGAGCCAAAGAATAGCCCAAGGGGAACCTGTGCAGTATGTGTTGGGCGAAGCTGACTTTTGCGGTATGAGCATGAAAGTGCAACCAGGAGTGTTGATTCCTCGAAAGGAAACAGAAGAACTGGTGGCATGGGTGGTGGAAGAAGGAAGAGGGAAGAAGGAAGCACTTCATGTTCTTGACATCGGCACAGGAAGTGGATGCATTGCTGTGACATTGGCAAAGACATTGGAGGGAGCTGAAGTGGAAGCATGGGATGTAAGTGATGTAGCTTTGCAAACAGCAAAGGAGAATGCGGAGAGGAACAGCGTGACAGTGGAAACGAAGAAAGTGGATGTGTTGATGGACAACAGACTACGGACTACGGACTACGGAGTGTTTGATGTGATTGTGAGCAATCCTCCCTATATCTGTGAGGAAGAGAAGTCAGAAATGGAAAGGAACGTGTTGGAACATGAACCTTCATTGGCTTTATTTGTTCCTGACAATGACCCATTACTATTTTACCGACGAATTGGAGAATTGGGACTTTCAATATTGAGAGGGGAAGGGTTGTTGTTCTTCGAAATTAACAGACGTTTTGGTAAGGAGGTGGTCAAAATGTTGCAAGACATGGGGTATCAGGACGTGGAACTACGCCAAGACCAGTTTGGCAATGACCGTATGGTAAAAGCAATAAAGCCACAATAAAATCGTTATAGAAAGTATGAAAAGACTCTATTTCTTCATATTGATATGCCTGTTAAGTATCAGCCAGTTGTATGCTAATGACTGGAGAATCTACGCATCCTACCACAATGCCACCAAGGCAGTGAAGTGCGACTCGCGCATTTTTGTGCTTGCCAGCGGGAATCTGTTCAGTTACGACACGGAAGACAACAGCGTTGAACTTTACGACAAAACGAATGCGTTGAGCGACTGTGGCATTCAAGACATCGCCTATTCAGCGACAGAGAAAAAGCTTGTCATCCTTTATGAGAATGGTAATATAGACCTGTTGGGCATGAACAGCACACGTTGGAATATGCCCGACCTGAAAACCAAGATACTGGAGGACAAAACCATCAACGAGTTGAAGGTAGTGGGCAGTGAAGCGCTCATCTGCCTCAACTCCGGCTTGGCATTGCTGAATCTGAAAGAGGGGTTCTTCGTAAATCTATACACCCTTGGCAGCAAGGTTACCAATGCCACCATCGTGGACAAGAAGATTTATGCAAAGACAGCCGCAGGAGTGATGGAGGGCGACCGTAGCGCCAATTTGATGGATGTAAACAATTGGAAGGAAGTGCCTGCCAGCACCGTCACCTTCGGAGAGACTGAGGAAGAGAAGAAAGCGAATGCCGCCCTCTTGGAAAAAGTGAAGGACATCATCCCAGACTCCCCCATCAGGAACTATGCCTACAAGCTGAATATGGTGGGGAATCGTCTCTTGGTGGCAGGTGGTAATTTCTACTACCCCGAAGTGGAATACCCAGGCACAGCCATGAAGTATGAAAATGGGAAATGGAGTGCTTTCGATGAAGAAGCGGCTATTGCCTTGGTGGGAGAAGCCACTTATCACAATGTGACGGACGTCGTGCAAGACCCCAAAGACCCAGAGCATCATTGGTTAGGCACCAAACGCTCTGGCATCTATGAATTCAAGAACTACAAGTTAGTGAATCATTACAGCCTCGATAATTCGCCACTGACCAGTATTGTTCCTACCAGTAAGAATGCTGCTCAATATGTACGTGTCACTGCCCTCAACTACGACAAGGATGGCAACCTATGGATGTGTAACAATGAGTGCGACACCATCGTACGCATCTTGAAGAAAGATGGTACATGGAAGGCATATTATTATAATGAGGCTGCAACCAAGCCGACATGGGATCGCACCTACTTCGATCAACGCGGATGGGCATGGATCAACTCCCGACGGACATCTGTCAACGGAGAATCGGGACTGCTCGTCATCAACACGAATGGAACCATTGACAATTCATCCGATGACCAATACCGCTACATCTCCACTTTCCAAAATCAAAATGGAGATAGTTACACACCCGACCTCTATTACTGCGCTACCGAGGACCTGAACGGAGAGATGTGGATGGGATGCACCAAAGGCATTTTTATGACCAAGACCCCTGACGAGGTTTTCAAGAGCAACTTCACCTTCACGCAACCCATTGTACCGAGAAACGATGGCTCTGGACTGGGCGACTATCTGCTGAACGGCATTCCTGTCAAATGCATTGCCATGGATGGCGGGAACCGCAAATGGGTGGGTACGCTCAGCAATGGCGTGTATCTGCTGAGTGCCAACGGTATGGAAACCATTGAACACTTCACATCTGAAAACTCTCCACTCATCAGCGATGAAATCAATGACATTGCCATCAACGGTGAGACGGGGGAAGTCTTCATTGCCACCAGTAAGGGACTCTGTTCCTATCATGGCGATGCTACCGACCCAGCCACTTCCATGAGTTCCAACAATCTAAAAGTATATCCCAACCCTGTCCGTCCCGAATATCAAGGAAAGGTGCACATTACAGGGCTGATGTACAATTCTGACGTAAAGATTGTAAGTGCTGCAGGCAAATTGGTAGCAGAAGGCACAAGCATCGGTGGTGAATACACTTGGGACTGTTGCACCCAGAGCGGTAGACGAGCCGGTTCGGGCATCTACTATGCACTCTGCACCGATGAGGAAGGCAAGAAGGATGCTGTTGCCAAGATACTCATCATCCACTAACCAGCCCACGCGCTGGGCGTTTTTCATTTCTTAATTTCAATTATCAACATGCTTTCCATCATCATTCCCGTATATTGTGTAGAAGACACGCTCAATCGATGTCTGGAAAGCATCGTCATCCAGTCGTATGCTGATATGGAAATCATCTTGGTGGACGATGGTTCGCCAGACCGTTGTCCTCAGATATGTGATGATTGGGCACAGCGGGACACAAGAATCCGTGTTATTCACAAAGAGAACGGGGGGCTCAGCGATGCACGAAATGCAGGCATTGATGCAGCAACAGGAGAATGGCTGACCTTTGTCGATTCCGATGACTATTTGGAAGATGGAGCATTGGAGCAGGTAATGGCGGTGGTAAAAAAAGAAGAAGGAAACGGAATTGACATCGTCGAATATCCTGTAGAGTGCTTTTGTGGTAGTCCGAAACAAGCACTACTTTCTTTCACCCCCAGAATATATGACGACATAGCTGAGTATTGGCTCAAAGAAAAAGCCTACGAACACTCCTACGCTTGGAATAAAATCTACAGAAAGACACTCTTCGACGCTGTACGTTTCCCTAAGGGAGTTCTTTTTGAAGACATACACACACTACCTTTGCTACTACAACAAGCTCGTCGTATAGCCATCACCGACCAAGGACTGTATCATTATTGTTGGAATGAGAAAGGCATCACTGTCACTGCTAACGGACAAGCATGGAAGAGTCTACTAGAAGGGAACCTAAAAGTGACGTGGGTCGATGACCTCTACTATATGCGTATGCTGAACATACAAATCAACGTGTACAAAAGGGCAGAAAAAGAGATCTTGCTCCCCTACCGCCCCGTCAGTTTCACAACAAAAGGATTAATGGCTGTAGAAAGATTCAAAGTTGTGTTACTCCGAATGTTTGGCGTCAAAGGTGTATGCAGAGTTTTCTACACACTACACAAAGTTATTCTTGTGTAAAGATTGAACAGGATGTGCTTCCACTCACGATGCAACCGCAATGGGAAATAACCCAATGAACGCATAGCACCGATGAGTTCATGCCGGAATGCCTTGGAATGATGCTGGCGTAACAAGAGACGCAACATATCCACTGCCAAATAATCCAACTTATACTGCATACACGCCCGCAATTCGGAATCTGATTGAGCTAATCCATCTAAATTCCGGAGAATCATCACCAAATCGCGAAGCTTTCTCTGCTGCTTCTCCACATCCGTCGTCGTCGTAATGCTTTCTGGATGAAGGATGCGCTCATACCAATCCACATTCAACGCCATAAAAGAGTCTGCTTGAACAAATGCACGCACCGTGAAATCTTCATCTTCATGGTAAATGTTTTCTGTAAAAGTAAGTGCATCCTTCTCCAGAAATTCTCTTCTGAACAAATAAGCCACCACACAGGGCATCAGATTACGTCCCTGCATGAACGCACGAGCAGGTGCATATTCCTTATTATATATAGGTATATAGCGACGGTAAGGCATACGCTTTCCCTGCCTATCCCTTTGAAAAATGTTCATGCCTAAAATGTCAATATCCTGTCCTTCCAATACATCCATCGGAGGACGTGCTGCATAAAGATGGTCGTCAGCATCGACAAAGCAGATGTATTTACCCTTAGCTTGACGCATACCTGCATTGCGTGCCGCACTCAGCCCCCGATTCTCTTGCGAAATCACCATCATGTTGGCATAAGTCTTCATATAAACATCCAACAATTCTGCCGTACCATCCGTAGAGCCATCGTTGACAACGATGACCTCAAAGCCCCTTCCACGCATGTCAAGACGATAAATACTATCAAGACATTCTTTCAGATATGGCTCTGCATTGAAGGCTGGTATGATGAAAGAAAGAAGATGACTCATGCCATATGCTTATATGATGTGACAAAGGTAGTGATTTTCACTGAAAAGTTTCTGCTTTTCAGTGAAAATCTTTATCTTTGCACATCAAAATACAACAACGATATGCTTTCCATCCTCATCCCCACGCATGACTATACATGTTACCAGTTGGTTGCTGACCTGCATGAGCAGGCAGAAGGATTAGGCATTCCCTACGAGATTCTGGTGGCAGAAGATGGAAGCCGTTCACAAGTGAACATCATTGCTAACCATAAAATCACAGAACTGAGTCATTGCCGCCACATCGTCAACAAGGAGAATTTGGGGCCCGCCAACATCCGCAATCTGTTGGCACGGGAATCTGCATATGGTTGGATTCTCTTTATCGACAGCGATGCAAAAGTGGACAAGAGGGATTTCCTCTCCACCTATTATCAACACATTGGTAAGGCTGATGTAGTAGTGGGGGGATTGTTGCACCAGCAGGAGAATCACGACCCTCACCGTTCCCTACGCTTCAAATACGAAAAACAGGCTGATGTTCATCGCAGTGCGGCAGAACGAAGTTTGAAACCTTACGATAAGTTCACCACCTTCAACTTCATGATGCGCCGTTCCACTTTTCTCTGCATCCTTTTTGACAAGAACTGCCGAAGTTATGGGTATGAAGACACTCTCTTTGGTGTGGAATTGAAAAAACGAGGCATCAGCATCCTACATATTGACAATCCGCTCATCCACATGGGGTTGGACACTAATGAGCGATTCATCGAAAAGAGCGAACAAGCTCTACGCACCCTGAAGGTATTGAACGGAAGAATGGAACAGCATAGCTACGTAGGGAGAGCCTACCAACGACTGTGCAAATATCATCTGAGTGGAGCCACAAGAGCGTTTCATTTGCTGTTTGGGGGTCTCATCAAACGCAATCTTCTTTCAAAACATCCTTCGCTTTTTTTCTTCTCCCTTTATAAATTGGGGTATTACGCTACACTGCCCCCTCACCTTGATGCGATTTCCATTTCTTCACCAGAAAGAACCGTGATGATGATGTCTTCAGGCAATTGAAACTCATACACTTTATCGGCAAAAAGGTTGGACTCATAGCAGATGTGCAGGCGATAAGTCCCCAAATTGGGCACATAAAGATTACTCTTATGGAACGTTCTCGTGCTCACCTCGTCTTTATCCATCGTGATTCCCTGACGTTGCATATAGAAAGTTCTTGATGGATTATTCACGTCTTCAAGCACCAGATAGATGCGTCCTGCCATCTCTGCATTGTGATTCTTGATCGTGAGACTATATACTGGATTAGAGTTATGTATCATGAAGTCAGGGAAAGAGTAATCTTCCAAAGTCAGATAGGCATAGGAAACAGTGTCACTGCTCAGTGTGATGTTCCTTCCACGAACTTGTGCTATGAGATAGTTGGGCGTACCAGTCGAGGTGCGTGCTTCACGCCATTCCTTCCCTCCATCAAGGGCATTGTCACGATACATCGGCACGATGGTATAGACACCATCTTTCACCTTTGAAGGGAAAGCCAAACTCAACGTATCCGTGTAGGTGGTATCCTCTATCTCTCTCAGCTGAAATTCACGTTGATAGACATAAAGCGGACATACCACCTTATCATCCTTTTTCAACATGATGGCAACAGAATCATCCAAGAGATTCCAACCTACGTTGGAAAGGTTATGAACGGTAACATTCACTTTGTTTCTTAGATAGACAGGACGAGTTCTTTCTTCGTCGGTCACAGCACTGATATACTGAAAGGCGAAGTTATGGCGTTCAACACCTGTAGCTTGGGGATGATCTGAGGGCATCACACCGACAGTGAACATCTGCAGAAAATTCATACCATTTTCTGGACTATCTTTGTCATACCACGTGGGTTGGTCAGGAGTCATATAGGGTAGATAAGTCCAACCATCTCCATCATTGTCGGGATTCCCCAAATGCAAATGAAACCAATCGTTTTCATCGTAACCATCAATCACATAAGCATGTCCTCCCGAATTCTTATAACCCGAGACCAACACTGGACGACCAGCCGCAAGTTCCCTCTTCAATATCAAGGTCATTTCTTCCAACGAATAGAAATCACGGTAAAGCATCTGAATTCCCCTGTCATACCCAAAATAATTTGCCAATGCCAATGGCTGATAGATGGAACGCGCCCCACTCGATCCTGACCCATAAGACATATTCACAGCAATGCCACAATCACTGCTCAGCAAGGCGATAGCATCAGCTTGTGTTTGGGTATATTTCCCATCCTCGTAAGAGTCTAAGATATTGCGCCAGTCGTAGGTGTGTTCTGCGAAATTCGATGAGAGTTTTTGTCCGCTTCCCTTCACATCCACATATTCATGAGAGCCTGTACCTTTAACAGGCCATTCCCAATAATGCATCACTTGTGTCATGGCTGTTGCCACACATCCCACTAAACAGCGGTTACCCTTTTTGTCCAAAGGACACATATTATAATGAGGAGCATCTTGATACCAATCATCTTTGAGAATCGGCTCCACACGCAGAGGCAGTGCCTGTTCTTCAACATAGTAGCGGCTGGAACGGCGAATAAGTCGTTGGGCAACAGAGGTCTCTGCCACCAACAACAATAGTAATATGTAGATGATTCTTCTCACTACTCCTGTATATAGATTCGTTGAACACGGTTACTGATGCCTGTAAGCACCTCATAAGGAATCGTACCAAGAGCATCGCTGAGCACAGTGACAGGTAAGTTATCACCAAAAATTTCCACTTGGTCACCCTCCTTGCAGTCAATATCCGTTACATCCAACATGCAGACATCCATACAAATGTTGCCCACATAGTCAGC